>JAUWWP010000304.1 GCA_030616835.1 Deltaproteobacteria bacterium
CCAGGCCCAGCAAAGGACGGAGCAGAGAATTGAGGAACTTACCAAGTCGCAGCAAGAGCTGACCCAGGCCCAGCAAAGGACGGAGCAGAGAATGGGGGAGCTTGCCCGGGCCCAAACCAGGACGGAGAGGGAGTTGAGGGGTCTGGCCAGGCAGGTAGGAAGCCTGAGCGATAACTTAGGTTATGGTTTGGAGGATATTGCCCGGGTAGTGCTTCCCGGATATTTGGAAAGGCACTATAAGATTAAAATGGGGGAATTGGAGAGAAGGTTCTTTGAGGTAGAGGGTAAGATGGTGGAGGTTAATCTTTATGGGGAGGGGAAAAGGAATGGGAAGAGGGTAGTTATCCTGGGAGAGAGCAAGGCAAGGATTCACAAAAGAGAGGTGAGGAGGTTCAGGAAGGAGTTCTTACTGGTTCTCCCCCAGATAAAGGGGGAGGTTTTAAAGGTTATGTTTGGGTATTTCATTCATCCGGAGGCAACGGAGTTAGCCAAGGAGGAGGAGATAATTCTGGTAGCCTCGTACCAAAGGTAATCTCCCTTAACCAAGCGAAATAGGGGACGTCCCCTAATTTGTGCAATGAAGCAGTTGGCGAAGAAGAGAATTAAAGTAATTCTGCCTGATGGTTCCAACAGGAGTTTTGAATCGGGGATTACTCCTGCCGAGATTGCCAAAGAGATTGGCAAAAACTTAGCAAAGGCAGCGGTAGCGGCCATGGTCAACGAGAATTTAGTTGACTTGAGCTATTCTCTGGAAGAGGATGCTGAGGTCAATCTGATTACTCCGGAGATGGAGGAGGGGCTACGGATCATACGTCACAGCACCTCCCATGTAATGGCCCAGGCAGTGAAAGAGCTCTTTCCCGAGGCTCAGCTCACTATCGGACCCTCCATTGAGGATGGATTTTATTATGATTTTGATTACCCACCGGGTTTCTCTCCTGAAGACCTGGAAAGGATTACCCTCAGGATGCAAGAGATCATTGAAAAGGATCTAAGCTTTCAGAGAGAAGTTCTCCCTCGGAAGGAAGCAATAAAGCTCTTCGAAGAAAAAGGAGAAAAATATAAGGTTGAACTGATCAACGAAATTCCGGACAAGGAGGTTTCCCTTTATCGTCAAGGAGATTTTGTTGATCTTTGTCAGGGCCCTCATCTTCCCTCAACCGGTAGAATTAGCTCTTTTAAGCTTTTAAGCATTGCCGGTGCCTACTGGCGGGGAAAAGAAGATAATCCCATGCTCCAGCGAATCTATGGCACTGCTTTTCCTACCCGAGAGAGGCTTGAAGAACATTTAAATAAGCTGGAGGAGGTCAAGAAAAGGGATCACCGCCGATTGGGGAGGGAACTCGATCTCTACAGCATCCAGGAGGAAGCCGGGCCCGGGCTCGTTCTCTGGCATCCAAAAGGGGCGAGGATTAGGACTCTGATTGAGCAGTTCTGGCAGGAGGAGCATTACCGAGCTGACTATGAAATGGTTTTCTCCCCTCATATTGCTCGGCTTGATCTCTGGAATACCAGTGGACATCTGGATTTCTACCAGGACAATATGTATTCGCCGATGGAGATCGAAAAGGTTAAGTATGAGATAAAGCCGATGAACTGTCCCTTCCATATCTTGATCTACAAGTCCCGGCTCCGCAGCTACCGGGAGTTCCCTATCCGCTGGGCAGAAATGGGAACAGTTTACCGATATGAACGCTCCGGTGTTCTCCACGGGTTGATGCGAGTTCGGGGCTTTACTCAAGATGATGCCCATATATTCTGCCGCCCTGCGCAGCTAAAGGATGAGATCTTAGAGGTGCTGAAACTTACCTTATTTATTCTGGGGAGCTTTGGTTTTAAGGAATACGATGTATTTCTTTCCACTCGGCCGGAGAAATATGTGGGAAGCCTTGACAACTGGGAAACCGCCACTAATGCATTGAAAATGGCACTAGAGAAAAGGGGAATTCCCTTCGAGATCGATCCAGGGGAAGGAGTATTTTATGGACCGAAGATCGACTTGAAGATTAGGGATGTCTTAGGAAGGCCTTGGCAATGCACTACTATTCAGGTAGACTTTAACCTGCCCGAGCGTTTTGGGATAACCTACCGGGGAGAAGATGGGAAGGAACATCAGCCAATAATGATTCACCGGGCCTTGATGGGTTCGCTGGAGCGGTTCTTTGGTGTCCTCGTCGAGCATTATGCCGGGGCATTCCCCCTCTGGTTAGCTCCCGTCCAGACAATAGTCCTACCCATTACTGATAGGAATATCAGCTACGGTGCTACCGTTTATCAGGAGCTCAAGGAGTCGGGGATTCGGGTGGAGAAAGACTTTCGCAATCAAACCTTAGCCGCTAAGATCCGGGAGGCCGAGACCCAGAAGATTCCCTATATGGTAATTGTCGGAGATAAAGAGGAAAAGAGCGGGATGGTCTCTCCCCGCTCCCGAAAAGAAGGGGATCTGAAAGAGATGAAGCTCGAGGACCTTATTTCCCGGATGCGTAGGGAGATTATTCAAAAAGGGGGTAAGATATAGATAAAGAAATAAGGGCAAATAAACGGATAAGAGCTTTGGAAGTCAGACTTATCGATCCCGATGGAGAGCAGTTGGGTATTTTATCGATCAAAGAGGCTTTAGAGGCTGCCAAAGAGAGAGAGCTGGATCTGGTTGAAGTTTCCCCAAATTCGAAACCCCCGGTCTGCCGAATAATGGACTTCGGGAAATATAAGTATGAACAGAAGAAAAGGTTACAAGAGACCAAGAAAAAGCAGAGCATCGTTCAGATGAAGGAAATAAAATTGAGGCCGAAGATTGATGAGCATGACTTTCAGTTTAAACTCCGACACATTAAAAGATTTTTAGGCGAGGGGAACAAGGCCAAAATCACCGTTATCTTTCGAGGTCGGGAGATAGTCCATAAAGATCGGGGCCGGGCAATCCTCGAAAGAGTTGCCGAAGAGGTCAAGGAGCTGGGAACCATCGATCTGGGCCCGAAGCTGGAGGGAAGGAATCTGGTAATGGTTCTTAGCCCTACCCATAAAAAAAAGGAATAGCCCTGTCCGCCATAGTCCCGATGTCCATCGGGACGACGGCGGAAGGGAGTAGCAAGGAGTAGCAGGATAATGCCAAAATTAAAAACCTTCCGGGGAGCTAAAAAAAGATTCAAGCTTACTTCCAAAGGAAAGATCCGCAGAAGAAAGGCGAACGTAAGTCATATTCTGACGAAGAAGACCACGAAGAGGAAAAGGAATCTGCGGAAGGCAACCTTTCTAAGTAAAGCGGATAAAAAGAGGATCAGAAGATTAATTCCCTAAACAGGAGTATATAAAAATGCCAAGGGTTAAAAGAGGGCCTCGCGCCAGAAGGCGAAGAAAAAAGATACTCAAGCAGGCTAAGGGATACTGGGGCAGGAGGAGTCGCATCTTCCGCACTGCTACCGAGGCAGTTGATCGAGCCCTACGTTACAGCTATCGGGACCGCCGGGTGCGGAAAAGGGAATTTCGCCGGCTCTGGATTACCAGAATAAATGCGGCTGCCCGGGCTCATGAGCTATCATATAGCCGGCTCATCAAGGGAATGAAGAATTCCCAGATTGCTCTGGATCGAAAGATACTGGCAGAGCTGGCGGTAGTTGATCCCGCTGGATTCTCTGAGGTGGTCCGGCTGGCCAAAGAGAACCTCTAATCATTCCAGGATCAGGAAAAGGCAAGATACCTGTCCTGAGCTTGTCGAAGGATAGGTTGGGAGGATAATCGGTTGCGGTTGCGCCGCTGGTATCCTTCGACAGGCTCAGGACAGGTCGGGACTCGTAAAACGGTTGACGGAAAACGAAGCGAGCCCCGTAGAAATAAGTTGCTAAATGTGATTACCTTCGATAAATATCGATAATTTTTTACGGGGCGAGCAGCGCAACCGAATAACGAATAACCAATGTGGGTCTGGTCAAATATATATATGGCTGAGGTTATCAACTAAAATAAGTTTGCTACCC
>JAUWWP010000496.1 GCA_030616835.1 Deltaproteobacteria bacterium
AATTAAACTGGGATTGGTGGTTACCCCGTCAATCAAGCCCAGCTCAGCGGCTTCCTTTATCTCTTTGATATTGGCCGTGTCAATAAAGAACTTCACCTTCAACCTCCTGTTGTGGAATTACGTGGGGAAAATCAGGGTGATTCGGGGAATTCGTGGTCATAGTTTATATCCTACCCCCAGATAAAGGGCATCCTGGTCGAAGTTGTGCATCTCCCCGGTGAAGAAGACCTTGGGGTTGACAAAATAGTCAATTCCGAGGAATACACCCACCAGATTCTTGGCCTTTAATGTTCCCTGGTCTTTATAATCTATGACTACCTGGGAAACCCTAACTCCCCCATAGGTGGCGAAGTTGTTCGATTTAAAGCACAGGGTTGCTGCCCCCTGATATTCGAGGAAGTCCGCCTCAGCCCCTCCATCCTTACTGGAAAAGGCGAGTATCTGGCCGTTGAGGAAGAAGTTAAGACCATTTGCAGATAGGGGTAAGAGCGAGAGCTTAATTCCACCCCCGTAAATGGTACTCAGGGCGCCCCGGAACTCTTTTTGCTCGATCTGAAGGTCAGCCACCCCAACTTCACCGTAAAGATCCAGCCGATCGAGTAAACCATAGTCAGCCTTGATCAGGAACTGTCGGGAGGACACTTCCTTTTCACCATGATCTTTAATTTTGGTCTCCCTCAACAGGTAGCCAATATTTGCGCAAAAACTAAACTTCTGCTTTCCCACGGAACTACTTAAGCCCCCGACGTTAGCGGCAAAGCCAGCAGAAGGCAAAAGGAAGCTAAATATAACCGCTGCCATAGTTACTTTTTGTCGAGTAGACATCTTCAACAACCTCCTTAATTCGAGCAATTTCAATTCCCCCTCCCCCCCGATGGACATCGGGGGAGTTAGGGGGGATTTTCATTTCTTTCTCCCAATACGTAACAACTGGATGCTAAATTTAGGACATACTCGCCCGTTTTTAAAAAAATGTCAAGAATTTTTGTGTCAGGAATTCACTATACTGGATAGCCGGAGAGTTTCACTTAGGAAGGCCTCTTTCTACTGCTTCGACAATCGGCGGCAAGAGATCCCCGGCATTTCCCAGCAAGATATAATCAGCAAAGAAAGATATCGAACTCTTCTCATGAGTTATCTCCACTATGGTGGCACCATTG
Source organism: Deltaproteobacteria bacterium (assembly GCA_030616835.1). Classification (GTDB taxonomy): domain Bacteria; phylum Desulfobacterota. The sequence goes on from JAUWWP010000496.1 coordinate 1,161, forward strand.
CTTTTTGCCAGGTGGGGAATACTGGCGGCAGGATATACCAGGCTTGAGGTTCCGATGACTAACATCAAGTCACAGGACTGTGCCTCCGACTGAGCTCGAAGCCATTCATCTTGGGGAAGGCCCTCTCCGAAGAAGACAATATCCGGCCGCATCCCCCCGCCGCAATCCAGGCAGCGGGGAATGGCTTCCCGGATTTTTCGAATCATACTAAGTCTCCCCGGCTGGGTGCTATTCAACTCCTGAAGTACTAACCCGAAGTTGGTGGGGTCCAGAGGTCTCTGGGCTTGGCATTTCAGGCAGCGTAAGCGGTAGAGGTCGCCGTGAAGCTTAATTACATTTCTGCTCCCTCCCCTTTCCTGGAGGTTATCAATATTTTGAGTAATGACTGAGCTTAACCGGTCTCTCTGTTCCAGCCTCCCCAGTGCCAGATGAGCGGGATTGGGCTGGGCAGCAGAGAATGTTTCATAGACCTCGGTAACGAATCTTAAGAGCTTCTTTGGCCTGATGAGAAAAGTTAGGGCCAGGCCCGGCAGGTTGCCGTAGATCGCGGGGCTGTATTTCTCCCAGATCCCCCCCTGACCACGAAAGGTGGGGATCCCGCTCTCCGCCGAGATCCCGGCTCCAGTGAAGGCAACTACTTTTTTTGACTCCAGTATCCTCCGCGATATCTCTTTGATCTTGTCTTCCATTTTACTCCGTTAGAAAGCCGCTTCGTGCGGATTGTAGGGTGGACCTCAGTGTTAATAAATCCCAATGACAAAATCCCAATAACCAGATACTTAATAGTTGTTCGTTGTTCGGTTGTGCTGCTCGTTTCGTAAAAAATTCTCGATATATATCGAAGGTAATCACATTTAGCAACTTATTTCTACGGGGCTCGTTTCGTCTTTTCCTTCGACAGGCTCAGGACAGGCGTCAACAGGTTGCGTTTTTCCTTAACCGCTTTACGAATCCCGAGACAAGCTGCGTAACCACAACCGATTATCCTCCCAACCTACCCTCCAATAGGTTCGGGACAAGCATTTAGGAAAGCCCCGCCTATCCACTTATCTTCCATTATCTGCTATTTCCGGTAAAAGGAGTCGATGACATATCCGCTTTCAAAGACGACCACCTGATCCGG
>JAUWWP010000123.1 GCA_030616835.1 Deltaproteobacteria bacterium
AGACTGCGGCACTCACATCGGGTCCGAAGCTTACCAGCCGGGTAGGCCAGCCGATCTGAACCCCGGCCTCCACTAACTGCTCAGAGAAGCGCTTCCCATCGTGCTCGGCACACATAAAGACATAGAGGTTCTTTTCCTGAATCTCCAGGGCGATCCGGGCAGCGATCTCCGGGCTGGGAGCAGCACCGAGAATGGCGGCAAATCCAGGCGCGGTTCCGTCAACAAACTCTACCCCCCTTTTCCTGAGGATAACATCATCGGCAGCACCCAGCCAGATATTATCGTCCGTTGGGTCTTCTCCCTTGACATAGACATTGGGATCCTCCAGATATTTAATTGCCTCGATAATCTCCTCGGCAAAGAGGGTCGTCATCCCCGCATCGAGGGCAGGAGCAAGGTATGGTAAACAGTTTTTCTCCTTTACCAGCGGTGGTAGCAAAACCTGGCATCTTTCCAGGACCTGCTTCATATCCCCCAGGGTCTTTACCTGGATTCCCAGAATACCCAGGATGATGGGTAGATAATACCCGGTATTGGGAAAGGCAACCTCCTGGTCCGGGCCGTATTTTTCCAGCATCTCCTTGTATTTTGTTTCAGCCCTGGTCACGATCTTATGGGCACCCCGAATGGCTGCGGAAGCAATAAGCTTTGACATCTTAGTCCTCCTTATATAATCCGCTTAAAGGCGAATTGTAAATTAAAAATTGCAAATTGCAAAAGATTGAATTGGGATTTGGGATTTTAACCACGAATTTCACGAATTACACGAAGAAATTTTCCTTTTTGGGATTTTAACCACGAATTTCACGAATTATACGAATTAATCCTGGTTTGTTCATTGGGAGTTATCCGTTTATCCTTCGAGTTCCCGGCGCGCAGCCATATCGTAGAGCACTCGCTCCCGGGCCTTATCAATCCCCAGCTCTTTTCGCTTCTTATCAATATGCTCGATCATCAGCTTGGCCGCTTTCTCCGGGTCGGGCTCAAAGGCCCATTTTCCTTTAAGGCTTTCCTCGAACTCCTCAAACAGAAGCTTTTTCATCTTTTTACTCCCGAGGACGGGAAAGGTAACGCCGAATACGGTAAATACCCCGGAGGCAACGAAATATTGACCGATCGAGATAGCCTTCTCGCTCATCCATTCCGGAGCGGCGCCGGCTACCGGAAGATCGCTGATATCATCGCCCAGCCCTCCTTCCTTGACCACTGCGGTGGCGGCCATAAGAATGCGGCTGTTATCCACACAGGAGCCCATATGCAGAACCGGAGGAATCCCCACGGTCTCGCAAACCGAGGCCAGGCCATCCCCGGCGAACTCGAAAGCTGCCTCCGGAGTGAGTAACCCTGCCTTTCCGCAGGCGATGGCAGCGCAGCCGGTGGTAAGAACGATAACATCGTTTTTAATCAATTCTTTGATCATGGTCAGATGGTCGCTGTCGTGCACGGTGCGGGCGTTGTTGCAGCCGACCACCCCGGCGATGCCCCGGATCCTGCCATTGATGATATTATCATTGAGTGGCTTGTAGGCAGCCCGATAAAGCCCGCCCAGCAAGTAGTTGATGGTCTCATGAGAGAAGCCCACTACCATGTCCGTTTTTTCATCAGGGATAAGTACTTTCGCTTTGCGGTTAGGGTAATTGTCCACTGCCGCCCGGACGATCTTCCGGGCAACATTAAGCGCATCGTGCTCCTCGAACTCAATATGCTCAGCCCCGGGGAACTTGGCTTTATAAGAGGTGGTAATCAGCTTTGTATGATAGCATTCTGCCACATCAGCCAGTGATTGCATCAGGCATTGAACATCGATAATCATAGCATCCACTGCCCCGGTGGTAATTGCCAGTTCCTGCTGGAGGAAGTTGCCGGTAATGGGAATGCCGTGGCGCATGAGTATCTCGTTAGCAGTGCAACATATCCCGGCAACATTTATCCCCTTGGCACCCTTCTCTTTGGCCTGCTTAACCAGCTCCAGGTCGCGGCTGGCAAGCACGATCATCTCCGAAAGCAGAGGCTCGTGGCCGTGGACGATGATGTTGACCTCATCCTCCTTCAGCACCCCCAGGTTTACCTGGCCGACAATGGGTTGGGGAGTGCCGAACATGATATCCTGGAGCTCGGTGGCGATCATCGAGCCTCCCCAGCCATCAGCAAGGGCGCAGCGGGAGCCCTGGAGCATGAGATTTTGGTAGTCCTGATCCACCCCCATATGGGTGCGATGCATGATCTCCACCACTTCCCGGTCGATCCCCCGGGGGGCAATCCCCAGCTTTTTCCAGATCTCCTGCCGTTTGAGTGGGGCTCTTTTGAGAAATAGTATCTCTCCCTCCTGTCGCCCGAACTCTGCCAGGGCCTTCTCTCCAATATCAACGGCGATATCCTTACTGTCCCGCTCTCCAATCTCCACCCCGAAGTCCATTGCCACCTGATAGAGCTTTTTATCATCTTTAATCTCGTAGCCGGGAATTTTCCCCTTGGCTGCTGCCAGGAAAACATCAGCTACCCCCCTCGCATGATCGGAATGAGCAGCGGCACCAGCGGCGATCATCCGAATGAAATTGCGGGCGACAATGGTCTCGGCAGTAGCCCCGCAGACACCTCTCTGCTCGCCTTCTTTTAAGGGATTGATCCGACAGGAACCCATAGCGCAGAGCCGGCAGCAGAGGCCTAACTTCCCGAAGCCGCACGGCGGTGACTGATCTTCCAGCCGGTCCCAGACAAGACCGGCACCATCATCCTTCGCCTTTTTTACCAGAGGCTTCACACTTTTATCAACGCTTATCTTCTTCTTTTTTGCCATAATGAGCTCCTTTAAATTTATTGACGAATAACGGAATCAAGATTGCACTTATCAAAGCAGATGCCGCATTGAATGCACTTTTTCTGATCGATCGTATGAGGCTGCTTCTTCTCCCCGGAGATACACTCCTGGGGACAGGGCTTCAGACATAGCCCGCAGCCACTGCATTTCTCCTGATCGATGGAATATACCAGCGGGTAGATCGTCTTCATTTTCTTGGAGCCGGGGGGTAGATTTTTCTTCTTAATAATTGCCTCGATTTCCTTGGCTGATTTCAGTACTATTGCTTCCACCGGGCATCCGGAGACACAGGCCGGCTCTCCGTTACGACTTGCACTCCCGGTACATCGATCGCATTTAATAAAGCTATTCCCTACTTTAGTGATAACGCCGTAGGGGCAATCGGAGAGACAGTTCCCGCAGCCGTCACAAAGCTCCTGATTCAGGATAACCGTTCCGTCATCGCTTCGGGCAATTGCCCCCGGTGAACAGTTCTTGGCGCAAGGCATATCCTCACAGTGCCGGCAGAGATTGGGGATGTTCAGACCAGAGGATTCCCGCACCCAAATCCGGGGGGGTGACGGCTTCTCCAGCAATGCTTCAAACAGCTCGCCGGAGCGAGTATGGGCGAGAGCACACTCCAGCTCGCAGCTTTTACAGCCCAGGCACTTCTCAATATCAACAAAGATCGTTTTCTGCATACCAGTTTGCTCCTTTTATCCTAAGTTGCACTTAGGTCTTCAATAATGCCGCGAACCAGCTTAACGGCCTCCGGATGTCTCATCACTAAAATGTCGGACCCGGCCAAGAGGAAGCTCACCGCGGTCACGGCTTCCATAAGGATTCCCCTCTTCCTGGCATCTCCCAGCTTAGGTGCTTCTTCCTCGGAAAGCTTGGCCTCCTTTGTCTTCCAGACCTCAGTGCCGAGGTCATTGACCATTGGAAACTGAAGCTTCTCGTCCTCCTGAGTCAGGGCTGCCATCCGGTCCCTTTCCATTACCGAGTAGGTATATTCCAGACCGTATCCCAGGGCGCCGGTGGTGGGATCCAGTAAGATACTTCCATCCGGTACCCCGAGGTTGCCGAGAAGGATATTGAGCTCCTTGGCCAGGTTAATATCAATCGGGGTGTTGGCGATTACCGTATGTTTGAACCCGATGGCGACAGCTCCGATCTGCTTGTAGTTGCTTTCCTCCACCGGTCCGAGGGTCAGGCTCAGGCCTTCGCACTCCTCGGCTACCTTCCGCAGCACCGCCGTGTTCTTCTCGGCATTGCTGCAACCCAGAACAATCAGGGGAACCTCCACTGCCTCGGCTACCTTCTTAACTACTTCAACTGCCTGCTCCGGGCTTGTATCCTTAGTGTTAGGATCCGTGCTGGCAAGTCTCAGGGCAATGGCATCGGCACCGTAGTCCTCCACACATTTTTTGGCCCAGGCCGCCGGATCATCACTGACATCTTTAAAAGGCTCAAGGGCGGCCTCGGCCCATTCCTCTGGGGCTGAATCGTAGACCTCCATGGCAATCTTGGGCTTATGGGGCATCTCCCCCTCAAAAAGATAAAAAGGATAGGAGGTCTCCCCCCCAACGGTTATTGCTTTTCCCTCTTTACCGATGCTGATCTCCTTAACCTTCCCCGTGTATTTTATCTTTTCAATTTCTACTGCCAAAGCGTCCTCCTCTCTTTTATGGTGATGCGTAGGCTAATAACATAAGTGTAGGGGCTTGATTTTCAGCCTTCGTAGCCCGCCTCAGGCGGACGAAGTAGGCCATCAAGCCTTCACCCCGATGGACATCGGGGCAAGCCGGGTTCGATAAATCGAACCCCTACAATTCTATTTCTGGTTCAATAAACCTGTTCCTGACAGGTTCAGGAATTGAACCCCTACCTTTTAGGCCGGGGTCCTGCGTTTCTCACTCCCGTAGGGCTCCTTGCCAAACCAATAGCGCTCCCCGGTCTCCAGGTATTTCAGTATATCTTTTCGGTCTTTAAGCTTATCCTCCCATGAATAAGGTGACTCCGGCTTCCCCTCTTCATAGTTTTCTCCCAGAATTTTCACCTTTTTCCCATCGAAAGATTCCCTTTCTTCTTCCTTCTCTGCCAAATCAAATCACCTCCTCTTTAGATTATTAGCAAGTTACGAGCTAATATTTAATTTAGATTATGCTTGAACATCCGAATTATGTAGTGTAAAAATCAAAAATTAAATATTAAAATTACAAATTAAGATTCAAAAATATTAAGACATTTTACATCTTGATATGTCATTTTGATTTTTGCATTTTGATATTTGATATTAGAGGAATTGAACCCCTACATTTTATTGGGTTTAAGAATATTACCCATCATCTCCTTAATGGCAATTGCGGCCGCCGAGGTATCGGGAAGGCTCAGCAGCGGCTTCTCTTCCAGATCGTACTGGACAATTGCCTCATCCTGGGGAATTGTGCCCAGGAAATCGAGGCCGACTTTTTCCACCTCGGCTTTTAGAGGAGGGGGTAGATCATTCGAGGATCGATTCACGACCAGGAACTGGTGCCCGATACTTAGCTTAAGTTCCTCGACCAAGGCTTTAAGCCGGGCAGCAGTGCGTAATCCCTTGAGCGAGGGCTCAGCAACCATCAGGAGAATATCAATTTTCTGCGTGGTGCGGCGTGATAGATGCTCCATTCCTGCTTCGTTATCCACTACCGTCCACTCGTAGTTTCCGGAAAGATTCTCCAGGTAATCCCGCAGGAGGACGTTGATTGAGCAGTAGCAGCCCGGCCCATCCGGCCGGCCCATTACGATCAAATCTATCCCTTCTGACTCTTCCACTACCTCGTGTAATTTGAGTTCCAGCCATGCCTGCTTGGAAAGGCCCGGAGGGATATCGAGTTTCTCCTCCAGGAATTCCCCCTGCACCTGACCGATGGTTCTTTTTGCTTGCAACCCGAGGCTTATCCCCAGATTGGAATTAGGGTCGGCATCCACCGCCAGGATTGGCCCTTGCTGACGATGGAGGAAGCGGATAATCAAACTGGCCAATGTGGTCTTTCCGCTACCTCCCTTTCCCGCAACTGCGATCGTTGTGCTCACATCTCAGCCTTTCCCCTATTTTGCCGCCCATGCCTGGTTGCCTGCGTTCAGAAGATCTTAAAAATGCTTATAAATTGATTCTTAATGATTCTACTTAATCTTTAGCTTCGCTGCCTTAATAGTATTCTTCAAGAGCATGGTAATGGTCATTGGTCCTACGCCGCCCGGAACCGGGGTGATTTTCGAGGCCACTTCCTTCACTGCCTCGAAGTCAACATCCCCGCACAGGCCGCTCTCCAGCCGATTAACCCCTACATCAATGACTACTGCTCCTTTCTTGACCATATCCGCGGTCACTGCCTTCGGTTTTCCGGCAGCCACGATCAGGATATCGGCTCTCCGGGTATGGGAGGCCATATCCTTGGTTCGGGTATGACAGATTGTGACCGTGGCATTGGCACCATCCTTTTTCTGGAGGAGGATATTGGCAATGGGTTTACCTACAATATTACTCCGGCCTACTACCACTACTTCGGCTCCCTCAATCTTGGTTCCTGAGCGGATAAGAAGCTGCTGAATGCCGGCAGGAGTGCAGGGTAGAAAATCGGGCTCCCCGGTCATTAGCTTTCCCACATTGACCGGGTGAAAACCATCCACATCCTTTTCCGGCAAAATGGTGTAGAGAACCTTGACTTCGCTGATGTGTTTGGGAAGGGGAAGCTGAACCAGGATACCGTGCACCTTGTCATCTTTATTCAGGGATTCAATCAACTCAATCAGCTTGTCCTCAGGATAATCAGCCGGAAGGCGGTGCTCGATGGAGTTTACCCCCACCTTTTCACAGGCGATTTTCTTGTTCTTAACATAAACCTGGGAGGCCGGATCCTCCCCAACCAGAACCACAGCCAGGCCGGGAGTAATCCCGTGCTCTTTCTGAAGCTCCTCGATTTCCACCTTAAATTCCTCCCGCATCCCCTCCGCTACCTGTTTTCCACTGATAATTTCTGCTGGCATTTTCTACTCCTTTAAAAAATGAATGACCGTTCATTCAGTCAAACATAGCACAGTGGTCTGAGGCTGTCAAGGGTTTTTGGTTGGGATTTCCTTAAAAATCATTCAATCCGCCACAAACGGTCTATCTGTCTTGGCGGACTGCCTATCAACTGCCCGAACTTATAAATAAATGATCTGACCTTTTATCCCTTTATCACTGAATTGTAAGATGCCCACTGATCTTACTGACTTACTTATATCCGCTCCCGCATATCCCGGATTGAAGTACAATACTCCATCCTTAGTTTCATTAACCGCAAAGTGAGTATGGCCGTAAACCAGAGCATCTGGCTTCAATACCTGGATGTCTTTGGAGATCTTCGGATGGATTATCCCGAAATTATCATACCAATGACAAAGGATTATCTTGAATCCCTGGAAATTGATTAATTTATCCCAGGGGTAACGATCATAGAGGTGGTAATCCTCGTTTCCCGAGACTGCCTCAACCTTTGCAATCGTTTCCAGCTCGAAGATTACCGATTCATCTCCGATGTCG
>JAUWWP010000366.1 GCA_030616835.1 Deltaproteobacteria bacterium
CAGTTTGCTGCCGGAGTCCTGGGGATTATGTTTCTTGCCGCTATGGTCTTATACTGGGTGCAGAGGCTTGGCTACTTTAACATCGTTCAAATGCAGCAAGGAATAAAAGAGACGGTGCGGAAGAGAAGGGAGAATAGATATCTACTTTCTCTTATTGATGTTTTCGATTTTGAGAAGGACGATTCATACTCCCTGGACGAGCTCTGGGAGCAGATGAAGGTGCTTTTTGAGAAGATGGGATTCTCCTCTGTTAGTATGTCGTTAGAAAAGAGGCCCCGCCGGGGACGTAGTGGGTCAACCAAAGTTTTCAGTTGGGGCGAAGTGAACGATAAAGAAGACGAAGTGATCCAGGTGCTCCTTCCGCTAAAGCATGGCAAAGGGACTTTGGGGAGATTATTGCTCCAGAGCGACTTCAATGAGCGCTTTGGCAGGGTCACGGAGATGGACTATGTGATCGAACAGCTTGCTCAGCACGTAGCAGATGCAGTTGAGAAGATTGGTGATAAGGAGTAGGCAGTAGGCAGTAAGCAGTAAGCAGTAGGGAAGGAAGGTCTTAAGGAACCTTCAGGTCTTAGTTTTCCGTTAATCTCACTCCATCTATCCACAGGGTGCCGGAGATCGGGTAACCTCCTCCGCCGTATGGTCTCATTAGACGGACGACTATTGCCCGGCAGCCAGGGGGGGTCTTAAAATCTAAACTCGTCTCTCTCCAACGATCCTCGGCATATATGGGCTTTGTGGTTTTGTAGAGAAATTGTCTTCCCCGCAGGTCATAAAGCTCGAAAACCGGCCTCTTGGGAGAGGAAACACCAAGAAGCTTCATCTGGGCACTAAAGACATAGCCCTTTTCCGGTTCGACCGGGACAACCTCATATGTATGGGCATACCTCACATCCCTGGTGCCGTCAAAGGATATCCTCAACGAGCTTTTCCCATCATAGGAGAACGAACTGTCAATATCAGCCCGGGCACCATTTACCTCCTTTAATACCCAATCCCCAAATGCCATGCCAGGGGTGCATTCAAATGAGCCGTTGAGGACGAGGTTCCCTTCCTCCCGGGGGCATTCAATTATGGGCATGCCCTCAAGGGTATGCCCCTCTCTCCACTGTGCCTCTGCCTCTGCCCAGAGCCCCTTTCTCTGCAAAAGCCCGGAGAAGCGGTAATGGAATTCGGATGATGGGGGGATAATTCCCTTTACCATCTGGTAATCACCGATGATCTCCCATGAGCGATCCAGGACCCTCTGAAAATATTTGGGGTCAACAGATAGTGTATGCTTCAGGGCATCGAGGCATATTCCCCTTTCCACTTTATTCAGGAACTCCCATTTACTGAGGTAGTAATCGGCAACTGTGTAGGAGATGTATGGATTCCCGGGGTCGAGAGAAATAGCCCGGGAGAGCTCCTTCCCACTGCCTGAGCGCAGACCGATGAGAAGATGGGCATAGGAATTGAGCGGGTTTAACCGGGCTGCTTCTCTATATGAGTTCAGGGCAAGATATGAGTTCAGGGTAAAGGTCTCAAAATCCGTCTTGCCATTATAAGCAAGGCGGGAGTAGAACTGCCCAAGCTCGAAATGGTATTCGGAATTTTCCGGGCTAAAGGAGATGGCTTTCTTCAGGTATTCGCCTCCGGGCTCTCCGCTCGGCAGGGAGCCCTTATACTTATTGAAGTAATGCTGGGCCCGGGCGGGCTTCAGGGAAGAGGCTATTAAGAGTAGGCAAATGGCGGAAGCGAATATGCACAGGGCATAACACTTAAGCCCGAAGAGGGAATAACTCCTCTGCCTCCCCCCAATTGCTCCCATGCCCAGGAGGACAGAAAATAAAAGGGCATTGGCCGGGATCTGGAGGCTAAAATCCGTCAGGGAGTGCAGTAGAATTGCGATTACCGATACAAGACAGGCAATGCTGGTAGGCGATTCCATTTTTAAAGACTTCATAAAGCTCAGGATCAACCAGATAAAGAGGAACAAACCAATTATTCCGGTCTCGGAAAGGAGCTCGAGGTAGTCGTTGTGGGCGTGCTCAATAAGCCCGCCCAAGAATAAACCAATGGGCTTGTATTGCCTGAATGCATGGACATATGTGCCCAGGCCTGTTCCCGTCCAGAGATGATCCTTGCTTAACTCAAGCGTTGACCTCCAGAGCGGAAGGCGGCCGTGGATGGTATATAACTCGCTTTCCACTCGGGAGAACTTGGCGAATACCGGCTCCAGGCCGATCCACATTGCGTAAAAGAAGCCCAGGAGGAGGATTATAGAAAGCGCCAGAAACGCCCTTTTGCCGGTGCGGGATCTCAAAAGGAGCACGGGCATAAAGGAGATAGCCACCAGGAAGGAGGTTATTCCTCCCCGGGCAGCAGTGAGGATCAGGCTGAGGATAAGGATGATGATAACAAAACCGAGGAGCAGTTGACGGGACAGGGCCTCTATCTCTCCCCGGGCAAGTATCTCCTTTATGCCCAGAATAAAATGCTTACCCCTTCGGGCTCCCCGGGAAAGCAAAAGGGCAATACCCAGGGGGATGGCCATCTCCAGGTAGGCGGCGAAGTGGTTGGGATTGACAAATGTCCCGCTCAGCCACTTAGCCTGGGTTGTTCTTAAATAACCAAAGATTCGGTATCCACCGGAGCCATATTGGATCAGGCCATATATACACATGAAGAAGGCGATAAATAAAAGGCCAGTTACAAAGCGTCTTCTTGTCTCATAGCTCCAGGTATTGACGATCAGGAAAAATGTAGCCGAGTAGCAAAGGAGCTTTAGAAGGCCAATCCTGGTGGGATGCAGATAAAGACTATAGGCAATGGGCCTCAGGTTTAATGCCTGAAGAGCAACTAACACAATAAAGAGGAAGAGGGGAAGGTAGAGGGAGGAATGGACGATCCTGAGCTCTCCCTTCTTCACTGAGCCAAGGAGCCATGCGAGGAGGGCAAGAAATATAAGTATCTCCATTGCCCCATATGCCCAGGGCTGGACCGAGCCGAAGGGAATGGGGGAGAGTAAAAGGGCTGAAAACAGGAGGAATTGGACGAGACTATGCTGATAAATTCTAAATCTCAAATCCTAAATCCTAACCCCTAATTAAATCAGGGGCTAAATACAAATTAGCCAAATTCAAAACTATTTTGACTTCTTTTTTAAACTTTGATTTTTCATTTTGCATTTTAATTTTTGAACTTTGCATCAGGAATATAGGAGAGACCTTGGTGGGTGAGACTGTATACTATTAATGCTCAATAGGTCTTAGGTCATGGGGGCTGCTGGCCACGCTCAGAACGGAGATATTTGTGCCTGAACCGGCTCAGGAAGCTTTTATGCTTCTTTTTATCCCTCTTTCCGTACTCCCCTGTCCCGGACTCATAATACTTATGATAATAATAGCGATAGTAGGGATAGTGGAAAAGGTATCTGCTTCTTTCAATGTCCATATTGTTGAGC
>JAUWWP010000447.1 GCA_030616835.1 Deltaproteobacteria bacterium
ATGACATTATGATCGCCAGAATGGTAATGGCAACCATAACCTCGATCAGGGTAAAACCCGTTAGAAATCCGCCTGAGGCGGATTGGAAATTGCAAATTGGAAATTGCAAATTGCAAGGGCCTGTCCTGAGCTTTGTCGAAGGGATTGAATTAGGATTTTTAATTTTCATTTTGCAATTTTCACCTTGCACTTTTCATTTTGCTAAGGTTCAGTTGCTTGCCGTTCACCATTAAACCCAGATAATACTTTAATGTAGGGGTTCAATTAAGATAATATCAAATATCAAAATGCAAAAATCAAAATGACATATTAAAATGCAAAATGTTTTAAAATTTTTGAATTTTTATTTGTAATTTTAATATTTGATTTTTGATTTTTACATTGTTAATTCGGATGCTTACATATAATCAAGGTCGAACTCCTAATCGAAGAGGGCGATCCAGGTGGTTAGCATATACTCCCCTTCTCTCTTTCCCTCATCCCAGCTCACCCTTACCCCAATCTGCATGAGTTGGATATCCTCGCCGAAATCCAGGAAACTCAGGACCGTCTCTTCCTCTTCCATCTCTTCCACCCGGAAGGCAGGATACCTTTCCTCCATTCTCCCATCCCGCAGCTCGATTTCCGTCAACTCTCTTTCCCGCATCTCCAGCTCTACCATTTTCTCCTTGGCAATAAGCATTGCCAAACTGAGATTTTTAGAGTAACTGCTGAGCTCTATCGTCTGATTCTGAAGGGAAAGGAGCATCAGGAGTCCAACTGCTAAGATGGCGATGGCGATGACAACTTCCAGGAGGGTAAACCCCGTTAGAAACTTACCCCTGAGGCAAACCGCCTGAAGCGGATTTTTAACGAGGCTTTCTAACGGGGTAAAGCCGCAATGGCACATTAGCGGGGCTCCCCGATGTCCATCGGGGCGCCTATCCACTTTAACCCGCCTGGGGCGGACTGCAAATTGTAAATTGTAAATTGTAAATTTCAAATAATTGAACCGGGATTTGCAATCTTCAATTTTCATTTTGCATTTTTCATTTTGCATTTTGATTTTCATTTAGTGGGGCAGCACATATTCATCATAGATCCTAACCCGGCCCGAAAAAGGAAATATTCGCAAGGTATAGGTTCTCTCTCGATTGTCCTGGAGATGGATAAATGCCGGGTCAACATATCCCTGGGGTAAAAAAAAGATAGGAACTGGCTCATCGGAGATTACCTTCTGCCCATTGATATAAATATCAGCAAAACTTAAATTTTCTGGAAGCCGGACCCTCTGTCCCAGGATTGATGTGTCGGATTGGCATACCCACTGCTCAGCGCTCTCCTTATCCTGTCGGCAGATCTCCGGCCAGTACTCCCCCTTGTCCTGGTCGATTCTCAAGATGCAATAGGCATTGCCTTTAAAGGCGGATTGGTTAAAAAGGTATCTTATTGTTCCGGCCAGGCGGCGGGAGTGGCTCCTTAGCTGAATTTCAGTAAGATCGCGAAGCTCAGGAAGGGTGAGGGCGAGGATTACTCCAATTATGATGATAACTACCGATAATTCAATGAGGGTAAAGCCTGGGGGCAGGTATTGACAAAATAGCCTTTTAATATAGCATCTTAAATTTTGGCTCATCACGAATTGTAAGGAGGCAAACAATTAAATCCAAATGTCAAAGCTCAAAGTTCAAATGAAACCCAAAGTTCAAATGACAAATACTGGTGCACCGGCGCACCTATTAAATTTAACATTTAGTCATTTGACATTCATTTGTCATTTGGATTTTGGCATTTGACATTATATTCCTATATTCCGTGAAGAGCCTAAATTTTTGTTTATCAGTACTCATCAAAGTTCCAGCTCTCGATATCAGCATTGTTTCCATCTCCCCCCGGGGCTCCGTCCGCACCATAAGAGATTATTTCATAATCCCTTTCCATGGTAGCAATATCAGGTCCTCGATAGATATATTCGTGACGCCAGGGGTCAAGCGGGATCCTGTCTTTCTGCAGGTACCCTCCCTTTTTCCAGCAGCAGGGCATCATTCCCACGGTCGGTGGGGCCACCAGAGCCTCCAGTCCCTGGCTGGTCTCCGGGTAACCCCCACTATCCAGCTTGTAGAGAGCAATAGCTCCCTCGAAGGTAGAGATCTGGGCCCGGGCTGCCTTTCGCTTGGCCTCGTCGATTCGACCCACCACATTAACCGCCACCAGGCTTGCCAGGATCCCGATAATCACCACCACCACCATTATCTCAATAAGAGTAAAGCCTTTTTGATTAAAGATATTTTCTTTCATTTTGATGTCCCCCCACCGCCAGAGGCGGATTGTAAATTATAAATTGTAAAATGCAAATTGCAAAAGCCTGTCCTGAGCCCCGCCTGTGGCGGGGTCGAAGGGATTGAACTGGAATTTGGTCCTCCTGAGGTGGATTACAATTTGCAATTTCCACTTTGCATTTTTCATTTTGCAATTTTATCTAATAAGCTGGTTCATCTGAAATATGGGGAGTAGGATAGAGATCATTATGAAAAATACGATCCCGCCCATAAGCACGATAATTATCGGCTCTAAAAGGGAGGTCAGTCCGGCAACAGTGGTTTCCACCTCATTATCAAAGGACTCGGAGACTTTCATCAGCATATCCTCCAGCTCCCCGCTTCGCTCCCCAACTGAGACCATATCGATAACAATAGGAGGGAACATCTTGCTCCGACGCAG
>JAUWWP010000551.1 GCA_030616835.1 Deltaproteobacteria bacterium
CGAGGTTTTTACTGAGGTGGAGCAGAGAGGGGCTGAGTTCGGGGTGGTGCCGGTGGAGAATTCTCTCGAGGGCTCGGTAGGCCGCACCCTGGATCTGTTTATTGATTCCGACTTGAAGGTCTTCGCCGAGGTGCTTCTACCAGTATCTCATGATCTGCTCTCTCTCAGCAGAAGGCTATCTAATATTGAGAGGGTTTACTCCCATCCGCAGGCCTTTGCCCAGTGCCGGCGCTGGTTGAAGGAAAACCTTTCTGACCGGGAGTTGTGTGAGGTAGACAGCACTGCTCAGGCAGCTCAAAAGGCTGCTACTGATCCAGAAGGGGCTGCTATTGCGAGTGAATTTGCCGGCAGGAGATACGGACTGCATACGCTTAAGGAAAGGATTGAAGATAGCGCTTTTAATGTTACTCGATTCCTGGTAATTAGCAGCAGGAAGGCAAAGAGAAGCCGGAGGGATAAGACCTCCCTGCTTTTGTCCCTGAAGGATGAACCGGGATCACTCTTTCGGGCCCTGGAGCCTCTGGCCCGAAAGGGGATAAATCTAACCAAGATCGAGTCCCGTCCGCTGAAAAGAAAGGCCTGGGAATATATCTTCTTTATCGATCTGGACGGGCATATCAATGAGCAAAGGATCCAGAGGCCTCTTAAAGAGGCCGAAAGCTATTGTCTGTTCCTGAAGGTTTTGGGCTCTTACCCCAAGGCAAGGGGTGTGGAGGGGGGATGAAATCCCCCCTAACTCCCCTTTTTCAAAGGGGGGGGATTAAAATCGCTCGAATTAAGGAGGTTGTTGAAGATGCCTACTCGACAGAGGCTGGTATCAAAAAATATTGAGGAGCTAATACCCTATCCCCCGGGTAAACCTATAGAGGAGCTGGAGAGGGAGTATGGGATCCGGGGCTCGATAAAGCTTGCTTCAAACGAGAATCCCCTGGGGCCCTCCCCCCGGGCAGTAAAGGCTATCAGGAATTACCTGAGCCGGGCTCACTACTATCCTGATGGGAGCTGCTATTATCTGAAAAGAAAGTTAGCAGAGAAGCTGGGGGTAGGTGTTGAGAACATCATCTTTGGGAATGGCTCCAATGAGATAATCGATCTATTAGTTCGGACCTTTCTCCGGGTGGGGGAGGAGGCTCTGATCTCGGATACCTCCTTTGTGGTCTATCGTTTGATCGTCAAAGCGGCAGGAAGAAAATGCAGCTCCGTGCCGATGAAGGGATTTCGGTATGATCTGAAGGGTATGCGCAAAAAGGTAACTGCGCGGACAAAGCTTGTCCTCATTGATAACCCCAATAACCCTACCGGGACTATTGTAAGTAAGGAAGAACTGGAGGAGTTTCTGAGAGCTTTGCAGGAAGGGGTGATCTCAGAAGTTGATGAGGCCTATTTTGAATTCGTGAACGATAAGCAGTATCCTGAAACGATAGGATACCTCAATGGGGAGAGCTTAGTTGTTACCTTACGGACCTTTTCCAAGATTTGCGGACTGGCGGGTTTAAGGATTGGTTATGGGGTAGCGAAAGGGGATTTAATCAATTATATGGAACGGGTGCGACAACCTTTTAATGTTAATTCCCTGGCTCAGGTCGGGGCCATGGCTGCCCTGGAGGATAAGGGGCACCTGCAGAGGACCCGGGAGAATAACCGCAGGGGGCTAAAGTACCTCTATCGGGAGATGGAAAGGATGGGCCTGGAGTATGTTCCCAC
>JAUWWP010000260.1 GCA_030616835.1 Deltaproteobacteria bacterium
GCATTCTCCGAGGCAGTTGAGGCGTTGAGGGAGCCCTATGATCTCTCAACCGGGAAGGGAGGATTTGGCACGGATGACCTATCTCAGTGGCTCTGGGGAGACCTCCATACCGTCTTCTTAGAGCACCTGGCAGAAAGCATGCTCAATGTCCCCTCCCCTTATGATACGGTATACCCCAATGGCTTCCCGAGGCCAGGGGGCTATTTTGTCGTTGATTCCTCTCATCCGGGGCTTGCCAAGGCAACCCCTGAGAGCCCGAGGTCATTTAAGTATTCGAATGGACCATCATACCGGATGGTCGTTGACCTTACCCCCGGGGCGGTGAGGGCTTATACCACCATCCCCGGTGGTGATATCGCCCGTCCGAGTAGTGTCCATTACGATGACCAGATGAGGAATCTATGGGTCAATAATAAATACAAGGTGCTTTATCTGAATAAGAAGGATGTTGAGGAGAATGCAGTGACCCTGCATGTATTCCTCTCTAAATGAATGAAAGGAGGCAATGATGAAATCTCTCAGATTGGTAATTAGCATATTATTCCTCTTCCCGGCCTATGCCATCTCCCAGGAGCTAAAGCCAGGGGTTATAATCTCTCAGGAGAATGCGGACGCGGTGAAGGAGCTCGTTCCTTCCGCGATACTCAAGAGGATCGGCACCGGTGAATACTCCCTCAGGATAGGGGAGCTCAAGCCAGAGAGCCTTTCATCTGTTTACAGTGAGGGATTCTATAAGGCAAGCGAGGAGAACAAGGGGAAATACTCGCTTGATGATACGGGAGGATTGATCGATGTCTCAACCGGGAAGAGGACAACACCAGGCCAAGGTCTTCCATTCCCGGAGATCGACCCTGAAGATCCGGAGGCAGGCACCAAGATCGTCTGGAATTTCCTCGCCACCGAATACCAGTCGAACTCTCAGGAGATAATGTGGATATTGAGGACATACAAGGGTAGGAGCATAGAGGTCGAGGTCATAGGCCGCCAGGCAAGGCTACCTTATGATTTCAGGAGCACCCCGATCAAGATAGAGAAGGGGATAACCTATAAGGAGCTCAGCCTCTACCTTGCCCCTGCTGACCTCTTTGGAACAGTTGGGCTCACCTGGCGCTGGCATGATCCATCGAAGTGGGATTCAACATGGATGTATATCCCATCCATGAGAAGGGTGAGGAGGACAACCGCCGCAAATCGCTCTGACTCTGTTGGAGCTACTGACTTTATGATGGATGATGTAAACGGCTATGCCGGTAAGGTTGAATTCTTTGATTGGAAGCTATTGGGAGCCAAAGATATGCTCCTGGCTTTCATCCCTGATGAGCCTGATGGAAGTATCGCTACATTTCCGAGGAAATGCGAGGCATATATAAGGAGGGGGGAAAAGGCATTCATCCAGCCGAGGTTCAAGACAACCTGGGGTTATGACGAAGAGAAGCCGAGGCATGCCCCCTGGTGGCCATTGAGCATTATCTGGGTAAAAAGACCGGTTTATGTCCTTGAAGGAACCTCAAAGGATCCATACTACAGCCTGGGGAAGGCCCACCTCATCGTTGACCGGGAGACATTCAGGATATTCATGAAGCTCGGATGGGACCGGGCTGGAAACTACTGGAGGACACAGGTAATGACCCAGGGATACTACCTATCCCCTGATGGGAAGATCTCAGCCCCGGCAGCAGAGATCTCATGCCTTATCGATGAGAAGCGAAACCGGGCATCAACAAGCGACCGGACAGCACCTGAGGTCCTCCCAACGATCTTCAACATAGATACAGACGCAGGGCTATTCTCAATAAGCAACTTCCTCAACTACGGTAAGTAACGGGGCGGTTTAAGAGATTCCGATCGGTAGTACCTCCTGGAATTTAGGGTGAGGAATAATCCTTATAATTTCTCTCCCCCCAGGATCCTTACCCTGTCGAGGAGGCATCTTCAACAACCTCCTTAATCCGAGCAATTTCAATCACCCCTCCCCTCTTTTGAAAAAAGGGGGGAAGGGGATTTTCATAACTTTACCCCCCAGGATTTAGGGTTGGGAATAATCCCTATAATAGACTGAATATAAGCTTTATGAAATTCTTCTTCTTAATTGTCATAGGATTGTCAGCTCAGATAATAATGCGTGCCCCCGTTGACATCCACGGCTTTGACTTTGTCTCCAAGGGTGAGGGCTTCTTCGTTGGAAAGGAGGGGAGGATATTCCATACCAAGGATGGAGGGAAGACCATTGAGGAGCAGGAATCAGGTGTTGAGCTTCTCCTCACCGCAGTTGATTTTGCTGATCCAGTTAATGGATGGGCGGTTGGGGAGCTCGGGACAATACTCCACACAAGGGATGGGGGAAAGAGCTGGGAGAAACAATCCTCCCCGGTTAGATATCACCTTCTCGATATCCTTGCCATATCAGGGGAAGAGGCCTGGGCAGTTGGTGACTGGGGGGCTGTGCTTCGAACATCTGATGGGGGTAAGACCTGGGATGACCTTTCCCTTACTACCATTGCCGGCGAGGAACCAATTCCTGAGCCAGTTGCGTTTGAGGATGCTATCGATCCTGAAAAAGGAGGATTTCTTGTGAGAAAGGGTGAGACCTTGAGCCCTCAAATTATGAATTTACTGAAGGAGAAGGGAATAAGGGTGAGAATAAGGAATGATATTATCCTGAATAATATATTCTTCCTCGATAAAAGAACACGCTGGATAGCAGGGGAGGCCGGTACCCTATTCTTCACAGAGGATGGGGGAAGGAGCTTTTCAAAAAGGAGCATCGGAGAGATAGAGGATCCATTTGGTCCACCTCCGTTATCCCTTTATGCAATAACATTCCTTTCTCCGAGGCATGGGATTGTTGCCGGGCTTCTCGGAAGCATCCACATCACCGATGATGGAGGAAGGATGTGGAAGAATATAGATACCGGGATTAAATCCGACATATATTCCATATCATCCTCCGGGGATGTTGTATGCGCATGCGGTGCAAAAGGTGCGATCCTGGTTAGCACAGATGAGGGCAAGAGCTTTGAGCCGGTAATCAAGCCTGATCTATCTAGGCACTGGCTTAGAAGGGCTAAGGCATTTCCCGATAGGTGCGATTTTGTGGGGATGGATGGGCTACTGGTAAGGGTAAAATTAAGGTGATAGAGAGATATCTGAATTTGCTCCTCTCTAAAAAGTGGATCTTCCTGTCCATCCTCCTGGGATTAACCTGCTTTTTCCTCTACGAAACTATAACGATCCGTATCCATACAAATTTCTTCGAGCTATACCCTCCAAGGCATCCATTCATAAAGGTATATCGTCAGTTCAGGCAGCTATTCGGGACAGCAAATCTCCTGAGTGCCATCGTTGAAGTAGAGGAAGGTGATATATATAAAATAGAGACCTTTGAAAAGGTTGATCGGATAACAAGGTTTCTCCTCGATACAAAAGGGGTTAACCCATTCCAGGTCCTCTCCATAACCCACCCATCGGCAAGGGGATACCGGGTAAGGGGATACTGGGTGGACTCTGTTTCCATTGTTGAATCGCTTCCGAAGAGCGACGAGGATCTTGAGGAAATAAGGATTAAGGTTGAGGAGAATCCCGGGATAAAGGGCTTCCTCGTCTCAGAGGATAGCAGGTCTTGCCTTATAATAGCAGGTCTATGGGAGGAGGAGCTTGATTTTCCTTACTTATGGGAAAGGATGGAGGGGATAAAGGCAATGGAGGAGGGGGGAGTAAAGATCCATCTAACCGGTTTCCCTCTCCTTTATACATGGCTTCATCATTATCTCCCATCCATATTCCTTGTCTTCCTTCTCACGATTGCGAGCATAGCCATATTACTCTATCTATTCTTCGGGGACCTAAAGGGCGTTATTGTTCCAATGGCAGCAGGAATCCTGAGTGCCATCTGGGGGCTGGGAATGGCAGGATTTGTTGGCTTTAGCCTTGATCCCCTTCTTCTTGTTGTCCCGGTTCTGTTGTCCGCCAGGGCATTGAGCCATTCTGTCCAGCTTATGGAGAGGTATTACAATAAATTCTCCACCATCGGCGGGGAGAAAGAAGAGGCGATCGTCGGGTCTTTCAAGGCGCTTTTTAAGCCGGCAACCCTTTCAATCGTCACCGATGGTCTTGGAATCCTCATCATAGCCGTATCAGGAATACCCCTTATGTGGCGCCTCGCCCTATACTCGAGTTTCTGGATCGTAAGCATCTTTATCGGAGTCCTCACGATCTCTCCAATCCTGCTTTCATTCTTCTCACCTCCAAAGAGGTGGTCTGCTATCGCTACGCATCGACTTTACGAGAGATTCTCCTCGTCTCATATAGTATTCCTGAGAACAAGGCGAAGACGGATCATTGTCGCCTCCCTTGCCCTATTGCTTATAATCGTAGGTGGATTTCTCGGTCGAAGATTAAGGGTTGGGGATCTGACTCCAGGTATGGCGATCCTCTCAAGGGATCACCCATACAATTCAGCGTCCAGAATACTGAATGAGAGATTTTATGGTGCAAATCAATTCATAGTTGTTGCCGAGGGTAAAGAAC
>JAUWWP010000532.1 GCA_030616835.1 Deltaproteobacteria bacterium
AGGTCGGGCATCTTGCCCGACATAATGGCTTGAAGGATTTTTAGGGAAACTCCGATATTTTTATTGATTCTAAAAAAGCGAGTTGATATTATATGCATTCAGAAGATCAAAAGCCCTATTTATTTTAAAGGAGACAAAATATGAAGAAAAAGTTGGGTAAATCCGTCTCAGGCGGAATTGTTTGGTTAATGATCGCCTTGTTTCTCAGTCATAATTTGTATCCTTTGGGCAGAGTTTATGCTCAAGAAATGGGGGAAGAAGACGAGGTACCCTTCCGGGTAGAGAAGATGATCGCCGTGCTCGATCTTGAGATGGAGGTGGGGGTGGATAAGGCCCTGACCACCCCTCTGACCAATACCATGATTAGTAAGCTGGTTGGCCTCAAAGTTTATGATGTGATCGATCGGGCTAACCGGGATGCGATCCTCTCCGAGCAGGGCTTTCAGCTCAAGGACTGTGTTGATGAGGAGTGCCGGGTTCAGGCCGGGAGATTGCTCGGGGTGGGGAAGATAGTGGTAGGGAATATCTCTAAAATAGGAGAGGTGTATTATATCAATGTCCAATTGATAAATGTGGAGACGGCCATGGTCGAGAAATCGGCACTGGATAAATGTGTCGGCACAATTGATGCGCTCTTCGAGGCAATCGAGAATGCTGCCCTGGATATAGCTGGTATTCCTCGAAAACCCGGCATTCTCATTATAAATTCAACCCCTCCGAGCGCGGTGGTTTACATTGACGGTGAGAAGGTCGGCCAGACAACGCTGCGCACCGAAGTCAAACCTGGAAAGCGCAAGGTCATGGTTACCGCAAGGGGTTACAAGCTGGGGGAGCAGATGGTAACAGTCCAGCCAGGATTAACGACAAGCATGGAGTTCACCCTGAAGAAAGAGCCCAGGAAGTGGTATACCAGTTGGTGGTTTCTTAGCCTCCTCGGCGCTGCTGCCGCCAGTGGAGTCACAGCGGTCGCCCTTTCAGTAGGTGGAGAAGAAGGAGACGGTGGCGAGGAACCGACTGGCAAACTCATCATAGATACCGATCCACCGTGAGGGTAACCAGAGACCTCAGACCCTGCCCAAACGAGGCATGATGGAAGGAGGAACAAATGAAACGGGATAAAGCATTCTTCTCAGTCCCTCTGGCATGTGTAATGGCTCTTACCCTCATGATTGGGGCCGGCTGCAGGAGCAATACGGAAAAAGAAGGATCAGTTCCGAGCAAGATATTGGTGCCCATACCGGACATGCTTCAGGCGGCTGTGGAGGTGGGGGGTTACACCCTCAAGGCCGAGATAAGCATCTCGGACATTGGGACCTTCCCCTTGGATGTAGACCCGGATGCCGGGACCGTGCACTTCGAGAAGAACCTTGATCCAGGGGAATACACCCTCACGGTCACCTACTTCGTAATGATAGATGTAGAGGGCGTTCCAACTCAATGTGTTCTCGCCACCCAGAGTCAGCCGGCTACCATTTACGCATACCAGGATAGCCATGTCCAATTCTCCGCCTCAGAATACGATACCTCTATGGACGATGACATGGACAATGTGACAAACCTCCTCGAGGTTACATACGGCGGTGACCCCTTCGATGGCACCATCCGGCCACTTTACGAATGCGTCAACGGGGTAGACGACGACGGAGACACTTTAATCGACTGGCCAAACGATCCCCAATGCACCTGCATAAATGACATCAGCGAATCGGTCACCGGCGTCTCGGCGATTACCGGAGGATATAATCACACCTGCGTCCTGACCGCTCCCGGTGGAGTGAAATGCTGGGGACGTAATTATACTGGCCAGCTCGGGGATGGAACAACGACCGATCGTCACACCCCGGTGGATGTCGAGACACTGACGAGCGGTGTGGCGGCGATTACCGCAGGAGGGGACTACACCTGCGCCGTGACCGATACCGGCGGGGCGAA
>JAUWWP010000530.1 GCA_030616835.1 Deltaproteobacteria bacterium
AGAAGACATCAGCGGGCTTCCATTAATATCCTGGTAAATTATACAAATTATAAAATATTTTTTTGTAACCCGGCAATGAATATCAGTAAGGGAGGAGTTTTTATCAAGGCTAAAAAGCCTGAGCCGAAGGGAAGTGAAATCGAAATGACCTTCCGGTTACCCAATATCTCCCGGGAAGTTCATACCACCGGTAAGGTAGTTTTTGTTAATCAGGAACCCGGACAATCAGGGATGGGAATTAAATTTACTGACATTACCCCGGAAGAGCTAACCCTGATCGAAAACTATGTGAAAGGATTCCATAAGGAAGGCGGAGAAGTGGGGGGGCAAAGTTCCGCCTAAGGCGGATTTACTAAACTACAGTAATTTTAGAAAAGTGGATGATGGTTGTCAATTTAGAATAAAAAACTGTGCGATTTTGTCACAAAGGCTGAAAAAGCCAGCCTTATCTTAACTAACCGAAAGTATTAAGCAAATTCTCACCCAGATATAGTTTCCTCTTTTTTAGTTGGATCATATCCGCACAGCTTGCCTTGCTCAAGGCCTCCCGCCCTTTGGATTCAAGGTAGATTCAAGCCTACTTTTGGGTGGCACGATTATTGCTATTATCCAAGACATTCCTTCTTCACTTTTTTTCTTGACAAGCAGTTATTATGATATAGAATAAACTAAAAGGAGAGAGATGGTTAAGTTTTTATTAATATTTTTTAAGGAGGTGTAAGATGAAGAAATTTAAGGTTGCTCTAATCGTGGCGGGGCTGGCTTTGACTGCCGGTCTAATGGTCTTGAGCTGCGGCGACGAGAAGGAAAAGCCCATCATTTCCGAGGAGAAGGTATGCACAATCAATCCTAATGTCCCTGTTCCCTATAATCTTTTCCTAATGTCTTTTAATGACAAGCTTCCTACCGGAACGATCAGTTCAGCAGCAAAGCTCGAAGAGATCCTGGATCAGTTTTACCGAGTCATATATAATGAGGCTATCGATGACTTTGTACGTGTGTATTTTGATATGTTTTCAATTGGCTTCGAATTAGGGGATATAGCACGGGATTGGGATCCGGTGGCAGGAGAGACTTGTTTCACTATACTCTCAAATTCTTTCCCTGCCTGCGCTAAGATCAAAGACTGCGAGATCGAAGATGATTCCGGTAAGGCGATCCTTGACTTTGGCGCCGGCTGCGACTTTACGGGAGAGGCAGGGATTGGTGGAGTAGCACCAGACACCTTCGGTAGAACTACCGTTACTATCAGTGGCATCCTGGAGGTAACTGGCTCTGTGGAGAGAGATCTTATTACTGGTCTGCCAGAATTTGCAAAGGTATCGGGAGATGCAACTAATTTCTCCGACGGCCTAAATACCTTTAATTGTGGGAGAATTGGGGCCCATGTTAATTATGATGAGACGAAAATTTCAGTTAGTGAAATGCCAGTGCTGATTACGGTGAATGGTGTATTTGACGGGAAAGCAATAGCCCTTGCCATTTTCGCTCCCAATAGCCTCTTCGGCCCGGGCCAGTTTGTTTATTACATTGACGGGGATGGAAATATCTATACGGTTAATATTAATATTTTTGGTAGGTGGGTGGAAGTTACCGCCTTAGACGCGGACGAAATTCCCTGCCAAATAATATTAGAATGGGACATAGGAACCGATTGGGATGTTACGGACGTGGACTGTGGTACCGGTATAGTCGGTCCAATCACCGGCCCTGAGTGGCCCTGATTTGACTGACTTGTGTCCTTAAAAATTCCCCCATTTGCTTTATCTATGGCATTGAAAAAGCGGGAGAACTCAGCTTCTCCCGCTTTTTGTTTCTGTGGAGGCGGCACTCGGAGTCGAACCGAGGAATAAAGGTTTTGCAGACCTCTGCCTTACCGCTTGGCTATGCCGCCTTTCTTTCCTGAGTTCTGGAGCGGGCGATGGGATTTGAACCCACGA
>JAUWWP010000242.1 GCA_030616835.1 Deltaproteobacteria bacterium
AGAGGTGACTCCATCCGTCCCTTCGGAGAAGAGCCTTCATTAGCCAGTAGTTGCTGGCATTCTGAAAATAGCCGTGAATCATCAGAACCGGGGTTTCATCCCCGTTCTCCCAGCGGTGGAAAATCTCAGGAGATCTATAGATACGAGAGAGCACAGAATAGAGTACTGCACCCCCGATCATCACCAGATTGGCAACAATTTCAAAAAGAATTCCCAGAACTATCCGCACTATTTTCATATTTCCTACCCTCCCAATTTTCTGAGTGTACTCTCAAACTTAAAATCATTTTATCAAATATGCTCTAAATTATCAATGTTTTGTTTGGTTCTTTTGTTTGGTTCTATTGACAATTAAGGGAATCTGAATTAGGGTAGATGCATTATAATACTTCTCTTTTTGAACAAATAACCCAAGGAGATAAGAAGAAAATGGGGGCAGAGAAGATTGAATTGGCTTACGGAAGGAAGCCTCCGATTGGGATAACATGTTTGATCTGGGGAACACCTCAGTAGGAGTCAAATTACGAATCAGCCGGGCAGTAGCTGAGGTAGGGGGCAAAAATGCTGAAAGGTAAGGAAATAGTTCTCGGAGTCAGTGGAGGGATTGCCGTTTATAAGGCAGTGGAACTGACCCGCCTTCTGGTAAGAGAAGGGGCTAATGTTAATGTGGTAATGACCAAAAGCGCTCAACAGTTTGTCACCCCGCTCACTTTCCAGACCCTCTCCGGAAATCCGGTGTCAACCGAGCTTTTCGACCTCACGAGGAGATCAGAAGTCAAGCATGTTTCTCTTGCGGAAAAGTCTGCTCTCTTAGTCATTGCCCCGGCCACTGCCAATATCATCGGCAAGATTGCCTCGGGCATTGCCGATGACCTGCTTACCACAATTGTGCTGGCCACCCAGGCCCCCATCCTTATCGCCCCGGCAATGAATGTGCATATGTGGGAAAATCCCATTGTCCAGGACAATATTAAGAGGCTTAAAAAGATCGGGCTAAAATTTGTGGAGCCGGGAAGCGGCTATCTGGCCTGTGGCTATGAGGGGAAGGGGCGCCTAACTGAGCCGGAAGCTATTCTGAAAAAAATCAAGGCCTTACTTAAATGACTACCCGGGAGGATTTTAAGAGGGATTTCCTGGAAATCGTCAGTTCTTTTAAGGAATATCTGCTCTACCTGCAAGGCCTAAACTTTGAAGGGCTCCCAAGAGAGAAATTATCCGGGTTTAATCCTGCCAAGCAGCAACTGGCCTCGGCAGAGACAACGGAAGCTGAGGATAAAGCCGCGAGGCTGGGCGCTCTCAGAAAACAGATGGTTGAGTGCCAGCACTGCCAGCTCGGCTCCTCCAGGAAAAATCTGGTCTTCGGAACCGGTAACCCTAATGCCCGGCTGGTCTTTGTGGGGGAGGCCCCGGGAAGGGATGAGGATCTCCAGGGGAAGCCGTTTGTGGGAAAGGCCGGCCAGCTCCTTACCCGGATAATTAATGCCATCGGACTTGATCGGGAAGATGTTTACATTGCCAATATCCTCAAGTGCCGACCGCCGGAGAATAGAAACCCCCTCCCGGAGGAAATTGCTACCTGTGAGCCCTTCCTGATCAAACAGCTTGAGGTAATCAAGCCGAAGCTCATCGTTGCCCTGGGTACCTTTGCCGCCCAGACCTTACTCAAAAACACGGATGCGATCTCGCGACTAAGGGGTCGGTTTCACCTCTATCAGGGTATCAAGCTAATGCCTACCTACCACCCGGCCTACCTGTTGCGCAACCCCCAGAAGAAGCGAGAGGTCTGGGAAGACATGCAGATGGTGCAGAAAGAATATCAATAATCTCAGATTTCCCTTAAACAAATATATCTGAGCTTATTTCTTGCTTTTTCCTACAAAAGGCAGTAAGATAATTCCCTGATGGATAAGAAAAAAACAATATTTATACTACTTGCTTTCCTGTTTTTTACGATCCCTTCCTTTTCCGCTCCCACGGATCCCTATGCCCCTTCCTCTCAGGGCAAGAAGGTCGTAGTCGTCGAGATTGAGAGCGTTATTAATCCTATTATTGCTGAGTTCATTCAAAATTGCATCGATAAGTCCAGTGACGATGAGGCAGAATGTTTGATAATCAAGCTCGATACCCCCGGCGGCTTGGATCTCTCAATGCGCTCCATCATTAAGGCAATTGAGGGCTCCAAAGTCCCCATTGTGGTCTATGTTGCCCCCAGCGGGGCCCGGGCAGCCTCGGCCGGGACGCTGATCACCCTGGCCAGCCACATTGCGGCAATGGCCCCGGGAACTAATATCGGCGCTGCCCACCCGGTGAGTATGGGCGGGCAAAAGATGGATGAGGAAATGGTTAAGAAGGTCGAAAATGATGCCGCTGCCTATATCAGAAGCTTAGCCAATAAACACAACCGCAATGCCGATTGGGCAGAGAAGGCTGTTCGGGAGAGCGTTTCCATCACCGCCAGGGAAGCGAAAGAGCTTAAAGTCATTGAAATTATCGCCCCTGATTTGCCGGAACTGCTGAAGAGTATCCACGGAAGGAAGGTCGCCATCAGAGGTGAGGAACGAGAGCTAAATACCAAAGAGGCTGAAGTGATAACGATTGAAATGGGCATGAGGCACCGGATCTTAAATACCATTAGTGACCCCAATATAGCTTATATCTTAATGATGATCGGGATGTGGGGATTGTTCTTTGAGCTCTCCAATCCCGGGGTGATATTCCCCGGAGTAATCGGAGGGATCTCTCTCATCCTGGCTTTTGTGGCCTTCCAGACACTGCCTATCAATTATGCAGGAATTCTCCTGATAATCTTAGGCATGATCTTCTTTATTGCTGAGATCAAGATAACCAGCTTCGGCCTGCTTACCATCGGTGGGATAATCTCCCTCCTGCTGGGCTCTCTTATGCTCTTTGAATCCCCTCTCCCCTACCTTCGGGTATCCTGGAATGTTTTGATCCTCTCGGTCTTACTCACCGCAGGATTCTTTATCTTTGCCATCACTCTTTCTCTGAGGGCTTATCTGATAAAGCCCGCTACCGGAGCCGAGGGGTTGGTGGGAGAAAAGGGAGTAGCTAAAACCAGGATCGACCTGGAAGGGAAGATCTTCATCCACGGAGAGTTCTGGAATGCTACCAGTGAAGAGGTGGTTGAGGCCGGAGAAAAAGTTAAGGTAGTCGGAGTGGAAAACTTGCTACTTCGGGTTACTAAATTATAATATTTTTTGAAAGGAGGTTGTTATGGGTTTTCTCACAGTTATCTTCATCGCTTTCTTCCTCTTTCTCCTGAGCGGTATCAGGGTGCTGAATGAGTATGAACGGGGAGTTATCTTCCGGCTGGGAAGGGTGATCGACACCAAGGGGCCGGGGCTCATCTATGTCGTCCCGATCATCGATAAGATGCAGAAGATCAGCCTGCGCCTGGAGGTGATCGATGTACCCCCCCAGGATGTAATCACCAAGGATAATGTCTCAGTAAAGGTCAATGCCGTGGTCTACTTCCGGGTAATGGATCCCAGAAAATCGGTGATTGATGTAGCCAACTTCTATCTGGCCACTCATCAGCTCTCCCAGACCACCCTGAGGAGTGTCTGCGGCCAGGCAATGCTGGATGAGATCCTTGCCGAAAGGGATAAGATCAACACTCAGCTCCAGGAGATAATCGACCGGCATTCGGATCCCTGGGGGATAAAGGTATCGTCAGTAGAGGTCAAGCACATTGATCTGCCCACGGAGATGCAACGGGCAATGGCCAAACAGGCTGAGGCCGAGCGGGAACGCCGGGCCAAGATCATTCACGCCGAAGGTGAATTCCAGGCATCGCAAAAATTGTTTGAAGCCTCCGAAGTCATTGCCAAGGAGCCGGTGGCCATTCAGCTCCGCTTTCTCCAGACCCTTGCCGAGGTGGCTACCGAGAATAACTCAACTATTATCTTCCCGATTCCGATTGATGTCCTTACGCCGTTTATAGGGAAGCAGGAGAAAAAGGAATAAAACTCTGCGCCCACAGGGCGGGACTTCCGGTTTGTATCTAAAACAATCTCCTCCCTCTCGCCTGTCCTGTGCCCCGATGGGCATCGGGGTCGAAGGGCCGGGGGCTAAAAACTAAAGCCCTCTTCTCTCATCTCCCCGGTTAACCCCTCCTCTGCAAGAGAGTGGTAGGCAAAACAGAGGTTGCGCCCCTTCTGTTTGGCATGGTAGAGGGCCTGATCGGCCCTGTCAATAAGTTCCTGCTGGGAGCGGCTATCGTCCGGATAGGTGGCAATGCCAGTGCTTATTGCTACTTCTATCCTTTCTCCGTTCTCAAGCCGGAAGTTGCTTTTAGCCACGTTCTTACGAATCCTTTCCGCCATCCGGAAGGCCCCCTTGCTGTTGGTATTGACAAGGATCAACGCAAACTCCTCCCCGCCATACCGGCAGGGGTGATCAATCTCCCGGACTGACTCCCTTAAGACCTGAGAGAGCTTTTTCAGAATAGAATCCCCGACCGGATGGCCATATTTATCGTTAATCCTTTTGAAATGGTCAATATCCACCAGAAGGAGGGAAAGGGATTGAGGATGGCGTTCTGATCGCTTCAGTTCCTCCCCTAAGAGCTCCTGAAATTTCCGATGATTATACAGGCCGGTCAGTCCATCAGTAACGGCCATTTCCTCTACTCTCTGATACATTTTGGCATTATCTAAAGACACTGCGATCTGATTTGCCAGGATACTGAAGATCTCCACCTCATGTTCAGTAA
>JAUWWP010000396.1 GCA_030616835.1 Deltaproteobacteria bacterium
GAACTGAAGGAAGCGCCGAGCTACAGTAACAGTTTTGGGCTGTCGTGGGGCTGGAGGAGGTTGAGGCTCTGGCCTTATATAAAATAGGGGACGTTGGTTACTTGTTGCATTGTCGTTAGTTACCGAAACTCCTTTTGTAGTTCTGAAAAGGGGGACATAGTTCCATTAGTTCCATAATTAATTCTTTATCATCTCCTCAATAGACTAACCTCTCTCAATAAACAATTCCTCGCCCTTCCCTGCTCCTCACCGCACACTCCTTTATCTTCCTTATCTCTACCCCCCCCTGCTTCAAAAACTTGATTTTTGTGGCTCTGCTTGGTATTCTTGTTTCGTTTAGTAACTATTTAGGTTCCTCCTCTGGTTTGAATTGCGGTAAATTGCACTGTTGTAAAATCCAGTTTATACCGCATCCAGAGGAGGTTCTCAAATGGTTACCACACCGGACAATTTCTATCCTTTCAGTGCATAATTCAGGTATTATTGAGAGTCTATATTGAGCAAAATAGGTCAAATTCAGAGGCTTGTTCGCAACGGTTTATATTATTTGACAGAACATGCCGATGATGAAGCAATTGGTGAGGGCTTTGATATTTATGATGTGGAATATGGTATTTTGAATGGCAAGATTCGTCGAACTTGGCCTCGCGAAAGTAAATATGAAGTAGTTGGTTCAGCGATAGATGGACGATTCATTGGTATTGTTTGCCGAATGACAAGAACAGGAAAAGTCCGGGTGATAACTGTCTACGAGGATAAACCAAAAAGATAAAAGGAGGTACCATAATGGGATTTTGGGATAACGAACATTGTGAGTATTGCAAAGGCCTTATTGTTGAGAAAATAGTCGATCTACCACGCAAGGTAGGGCAAAAATACATTTTAATTAAAAATGTTCCAGCTGGCATTTGCAAGGGCTGCGGTACTCGATACTATACTGCAAATGTTCTCAAGAATATTGAAATGATTATCAAAGGCCGGCGAAAGGCTGAAAGGAAGATTCCTATGGTAGTGTATTCCCTATGAGAACCTTCGAATAAGAGGAGATTAAAAAAGAGGGGATGTAGTTCCATTAGTTCCATAACTAACTCTTTATCATTTCATCAGGAAACCAACCTATCTCAGCAAAAAGTGCTTGACTTAGTCTATAGCTTAGTCTATATTAAATATGGAGGTGAACTTAGATGGCAGTGAAAGTTAATATTCATGAAGCAAAAACTCACTTTTCTAAACTCCTGGATCGGGTGGGAAACGGTGAGGAGATCATTATTGCCAAGGCCGGTAAGCCTGTTGCCCGTTTGGTTCCGGTGGCAGAGAGGCCGGCCCAGCGTGTTGCGGGAAGTGCTAAGGGCAAAGTTGTTATAGCCTCGGATTTCGATGCTCCGCTACCCGAATCTATTATGGAAGCATTTGGAAAATGAGAGCGCTATTGGATACCCATACCTTTTTGTGGTGGATTACCGACAACCCCCAATTATCCTCTCGTATTCGTGAAATTATCAGAGATGGTAATAATGAGCTATTCCTCAGTGCCGCCAGTGGTTGGGAAATAGTTATTAAGGCTCAGCTCGGTAGATTACATTTACCCGATAATCTGGAGCATTTTATTTCAGAACAACTGACTATCAATGCTATTTATGGCTTACCGGTTCAGATGAGCCACGCTTTACATGTTTTTGTTCTTCCGAATCATCATCAGGATCCTTTTGATCGTATCCTTGTTGCACAAGCTCAACTGGAAAACCTGGCCATCCTAACCGCTGATCCACGAATTGCTCGGTATCCGGTGAAGGTTATCTGGTGAGGAAAAATAACAACAAATTGTCGTCAAAAGGGGACATAATTCCATTAGTTCCATAACTAATTCTTTATCATTTCCTCAACAGACCAAGCTCACTCAGCAAACAATTTCTCGCCCTTCCCTGCACCTCGCAGCACACTCCCTTCGACTTCCCCTTCGACAAGCTCAGGACAGGCCTGTCGAAGGATAGGCTTTTCCAATTGCTATGTCATTTAACTATATAAAATTAAATAGAAATTATAATTCAATGACCGATTTTCGGGGAAGGTCCAGCGATTCTTTTAATCTTGACAAGGTTTATTTAGATACTTAGAATATGATTATGGAGAAGAAGGAAAATTCTGTATATTCCAAGATCTTTTGGATCAGGTAGGGTCCTTCGGAATTTTTACTAAAGTGGAAAAGGAGGTATAGGCTATGTCAGGGAAAATTCCCATATCCAAAGATGATCTTATGTATGTAGTGGAGAAGGGAAAGCCTAAATCGGTGATCCTGAATCTTAGTAAATTTCGCTCTCTCTTAAAGTTTATCGAGGATCTTGAGGATGCGGTTGATTTAAAGAGGGCTAAAGAAGAGGCTACTGATTTTGAGAGCTTTGATAGCTTCGTAAAAGGGCTCAAGAAAGAAGGGCTCTTTTAATGTATAGGGTTATCATTGAGAATAAAGCCAAAAAGGAGGTCCGCTCTCTAACCCCTGAGAATATCAAAAGAATCGTTACCGCGATATCATCGTTGAAGGATAATCCTAGACCAAGGGGAGTGAAGAAATTAATAGGAAAGGTAGGCTGGCGCATTACAGTAGGTGATTACCGGGTGCTCTATGACATAAAGGATAAGGAAAAAGAGGTGCTTGTCTATCGGGTAAAACACCGCCGAGAGGTATATCGTTTACGATAGAAACAATTTGTAGGGTATATTGCAGACTATTATTTACCTTATAATTCCCATCCAAAGATCCTTTCACAGACCCTCCGATCGGACTTCCCAGATTCGTTGATCAACGCTGCTTGCCCGTTTTTCTACTCTCCAATCATATCCCTGGCATCTATCAAAACCTTCCGCCGCACCCATCCCAAGACCTCAGCATCTTCTAACCCCATTCACTCTGTGGCAAAAATATGGGAAGTTGTTAAAAATTCTTGCCTTAGTATAATTAATATCTTAAAGTCTTTAAATAAGTTGGGCGGATCAAGCCTTTGATTATGATATTCCTTTTATTAACACCCTTTATCCCCGGGCAGCAGTAATTAATGAAAAATGTTAGTGCCTCCACCTTAATCGGCATATTTTTTATTTCTCTCGCCTCTCTGGTCCTTGAGATCTCGCTGACCAGGATCCTCTCGGTAGCTCTCTGGTATCATTTTGCCTTTATGGTAGTGAGTATTGCCC
>JAUWWP010000142.1 GCA_030616835.1 Deltaproteobacteria bacterium
GAAGAGAAAGAGTTCTATCTTATTATAGAACCAAAATAATTGATAGAAAGTTATTGCAGAAAAAGTTACATTCCTTACCTTTACCTGAAGATTATGGGGAGATGTGATATAATTTGCCTTATATTTTAAGGAGGTTTGAGAATGGGAATAAATATCGTTGAGAAGATTGATGACCTGGTAGAGGTTAAACACATCCTGGTGAGTGTCTCCGACAAGAGCGGCCTGGAAGATTTCATCCCGGCCCTGAGCGAGATCAACCCCTCAATCCGCATTTACTCCACCGGCGGCACCTTTGACCGGATCCGGGATATTCTTGGCCCTGACAGAGCCGGCCGACACCTGACGCAGGTATCGGAGTATACCGGCCAGCCGGAGATGCAGGGAGGTCTGGTCAAGACCCTGGATTTCAAGATCTATCTGGGTCTACTGAGCGAGACCTATAATCCGGCCCATACCGATGATTTACAGCGGATGCAGGCGGTGCCGATCGATATGGTCGCAGTCAATCTATATCCCTTCCAGGAGACTATCTCCCGGGAGGGCACCAGTACCGAGGAGGCCCGGGCCAATATTGACATCGGCGGCCCGTGCATGATCCGGGCGGCAGCCAAGAACTTCATCCGGGTGGCCTCGGTAGTCAGTCCTGAGGACTACCCGACCATCATCTCGGAGCTCAAGAAAAATAGCGGTAAGATCAGCCTTTCGCTCCGCTATCAGTTGGCCCGGAAGGCCTTTGAACACACGGCGGTCTATGACCGGGCAATTGCCGACTACCTGAAGCGCAAAGATATTGATTCGGCAAGAAAATCCTATAGGGAGATTGGAGGTTAAAAGTGGCCGAGGATCTCAAACAGATGTACAAAACCATCATGGATGACCATTTCCCGGAGGTGATGGAGTTGAGCTTCGGGAGCGGCCCCCAACGCCAGAGCCTTCTCTACGAAAAGGTAAGCTGGGTGATCGGAGATGTCCGCAAGGGGCTCCGCTACGGCGAGAACCCTGGTCAGGAGGCAGCATTCTACCGGCTTACCAATGGCAACCTGGCCCTGGGCGAGGTTCAAACCATCAAGCCGGGTAAATACTTAGCATCCGACCTGGAGCTGCTCCAGTCCGGAAAACATCCGGGAAAGATTAATATTACTGATGCCGATAATTCTCTTAATATCCTCCGCTACTTCACCGATAAGCCAACTGCGGTTATTGTCAAGCACAATAATCCCTGTGGTGTGGCCCGGGCCGAAACCCTGGAGGAAGCATACTGCAAGGCCCACTTGGCCGACCGGGTGGCGGCTTTTGGCGGCTGCATCGCCTTTAATCAGGCAGTTGACCAAACCACGGCCGAGGCCGTTGCCGGGCAGTATGCCGAGGTGGTGGTGGCCCCGGAATTTGAGGAGGGTGTCCTGAAGATCCTTGCCGCCCGCAAGAACCTGCGGGTGATAAAGATCACCAATATCAAGCGGCTCCAGGATTTTGTGGGCGAGAGGTTTGTAGATCTTAAGTCCCTGATTGACGGCGGAATTATTGCCCAGCTTTCTTATGCTCCCAGGACTCGAAGCCGGGAAGACCTCACCTTGGCTGCCTGCACTTACCAGGGAGTAGAATATAGAATCAAACGGGAGCCCACCGAGCGCGAGATTAATGATATGCTCTTCGGCTGGCTGGTGGAGTCCGGGATCACCTCCAACTCGGTCATCTATGTCAAGGATGAGGTCACTGTCGGGATCGGCACCGGTGAGCAGGACCGGGTAGGTGTGGCCGAGATCGCCCGGGATAAGGCCAATCGCAAGCTAATGGATAGATACTGCTTTGAAGAGCACAATATTGCCTACAACGAGCTCAAGGATGGAGATGCTAAGAAGGAGATCGAGGAGCGGGTGAGGAAAGAGAAGGGAGGACTTGTCGGTTCGGCTATGGTCAGCGATGCCTTCTTCCCCTTCCGGGACGGGGCTGATGTGGGCATTCGGGAGGGGGTTACGGCCATCATCCAGCCCGGAGGCTCGGAGAATGACTACCAATCGATCGAGGCCTGCAACGAAGCTAATGTCACCATGGTCTACACCGGTGAGCGAAGCTTCAAACACTAAATAAGATTGTAGATTTTAGATTGTAGATTCCAGATTACAGATAACAAATCTACAATCTGAAATCTGATTTAGTATGAATATCTTGATGATCGATAACTACGACTCCTTCACTTATAACCTGGTCCAGTATCTGGGGGAGCTGGGGGCACATCTGCGGGTTTTCCGCAATAATAAAGTGAGCCTGGAGGAAATCGAATCCCTGAATCCGGACAAGATTGTGATCAGCCCCGGCCCGGGAAGGCCTGTCGATGCCGGCATCTCCCGGGATGTCATCCGACATTTCGCTCCCCAAAAATGGATCCTGGGGGTATGCCTCGGCCATCAGTGTATCGGCGAGGTCTTCGGAGGCCGGGTAGTAAGGGCAGAGGCAATTATGCACGGTAAATCCTCGCTGGTTCACCACGATGGACAGCGGATATACCGGGGCTTGCCTAACCCCTTTGAAGCAATGCGCTACCACTCGCTGGTGCTGAACCCCGAGGCTCTGCCTGAGGCTCTGGAGGTAGTCGCCCGCACTGCCGACGGGGTCATTATGGGAGTTCGACATCGGGAGCTCAAGGTAGAAGGTGTGCAGTTTCACCCGGAATCATTTTTAACCTCGGAAGGCAAAAGGCTTTTAAAGAACTTTCTGAGCCTCTAACCCAAATTATGCGTAAACATACAAATCACTTGTCCTGAGCCTGGTGAGGAATAGGTTTGGTCTATCGGTTGTGGTTGCGCAGCTAGAATCGGGATTCGTATGGTGGTTATCCAGGCTAACATTATAGAAAGTAAGGAAAAACGCAACCTCATGACGAGAGACGAAACGAGCAGCGCAACCGAATAACGAATAACTGGGAGTCTAATCAACTTACACTGAGCCTATCGAAGGAATTAAATCCCAATATTAACGCATTATTTGGGTTTAGTGAGAAAAAATGGAATTTCTACCGCCTCCTACTGATCGAAAACTGCGGATTCGGAAGCTTACCATCCCGGCACTCCCTTCCGAGCTGTTCGCCCTCCAGGAGGCTGAAGCTCATAGCTTCTTCCTTGACAGCAGCCTGATTGATCCCTATGGGCTTGGCCGATACTCCTTCATTGGCTCCCACCCTTTCTTAGTGTTAAAGAGCAAAGGAAGATCCATTGAGTTAACCTATCAAGGAAAGGCCTACCTTCGGGAGGGCAACCCGTTTAATTATCTTAATACCATTTTGAACCATTTCCAGCTCGAAACTGATAAAGACGTCCCCCCATTTATCGGAGGAGGAGTGGGATATCTCTCCTACGACCTTCGTCATTTCATCGAGAAGCTGCCGGCAGAGGCGGTTGATGACCTGGGATTCCCTGATTGTTACTTTGCCTTTTATGATCGGGTCCTGGCCTATGATCATCAAAGAAGAAAGTGGTTCCTCTGTGAGCTAAATTTCGGGGATAAGAGTGGAGGGGAGGATAAGGAATTTTTGACCTCAGCCAGCGCGATAAAAAAGCAGCCTTCAGGCCTTCAGGCCCCAATTGAATTGGATGAGCTCGGGCAGGAGGAGGAAGAGGAGCTGGAGTCCAATTTTACCCGGGAAGAGTACCTCCAGGCGGTGGAGCGGGCCCTTGAGTATATCTACGCCGGGGATATCTATCAGGTGAACCTGTCCCAGCGGTTTCATACCCGAATTCACCTACCTCCTTACCAGCTCTATCTGAGACTCCGTTCACTCAATCCCGCCCCCTTTTCCTGTTACCTGAATTTTAAGGGGATCACTGTGGCCAGCTCCTCTCCGGAGCGCTTCCTGCGGGTGCAAGGCCAATGGGTGGAGACCCGCCCGATAAAGGGCACCCGTCCCCGGGGTAGAGATCCCCGGGAGGATAAGCAGTTGGAAAAGGAGCTCCTCGCAAGCGAGAAGGATCGGGCCGAGCTCAACATGATTGTGGATCTGGAGCGAAATGATCTGGGCCGGGTCTGTAACTACGGTTCGGTCAGGGTAACCCGGCATGCGGTGTGTGAGACCTATGCCACCGTTTTTCACTTAGTCTCCACGGCAGAAGGAAATCTTCTGCCCGGCAATAATGTAATTAACCTTTTGAAGGCCTCTTTTCCCGGGGGCTCAATCACCGGTGCCCCCAAGATCCGCTCGATGGAGATCATTGATGAGCTGGAGCCTACTGCCCGCAGTGTTTACACCGGATCTATCGGATACCTGGGCTTTAACCGCCGGACCGACCTGAATATCGCCATCCGCACTATCCTGATCAAGGGCCAGGAGGCATACTTTCAGGTGGGAGGGGGTATCGTTGCCGACTCCACCCCGGAGGGGGAGTACCAGGAGACCCTGGATAAGGCAAAGGCCTTGATACGATCTTTGCGCATAAGTCGGGAAGATGAGCGATTACGCCTATATCAACGGGAAGTTTGTTCCTGAGGAAGAGGCCCGGGTGTCTGTGCTTGACCGGGGATTTCTCTATGGTGATGGGCTGTTTGAGACAATGCGGGCCTATCACCGGCGAGCCTTCCGAATTGACGACCACCTGGAGCGCCTTTACCGCTCCTGCCGGGAGCTTAAGATCCCCCTGAAAATGGAGCGGAAGGAGTTAAAAGGGGCTATTGGTGAGCTTCTGGAGAAAAATGATCTCACCGAGGCCTACCTCCGGCTCACTCTAACCCGGGGACTCCATACCGGCTCCTTGGGTTTCGATACCTGCTCTTCACCCACTCTGGTAATTACCTCCCGGGAGCTTAACCCCTACCCTCCATCTTATTACCAGAAAGGCATCCGGGCGATTATAGCCAGCATTCGGCAGAACTCTTTCTCTCCCCTGAGTGGATACAAATCACTGAGTTATTTAGCTTACCTCCTGGCAAGGGAGGAGGCTCGGACCCAGGGCGCTTCTGAAGCCATCCTGCTTAATAGTAAAGCAGAGGTTACCGAGGGAGCTACCAGCAATATATTTCTAATCCTAAATGGAAAGGTATCTACCCCGCCGGAACACGCTCCTCTTCTGCCCGGTATTACCCGAAAGGCGGTGATCGAAATTCTTCCCCGGCTGGATCTAAATTGTAAGATATGTTCTATCCTGGAGCAGAGTCTCGAAGATGCTGAAGAGGTCTTCATTACCAACTCCCTGATGGAGGTGATGCCGGTAACCTCCATTGATGGCCGAAAAGTGGGAGATGGAATGCCCGGGCCCATTACCCGCTCCATTGCCCGAGCATATCAGGAATTGGTGGAGGGGGAAACCTCTTCCGGCATTAAGTAGGCTCTCAATTTTTTGGTTATGACCGTTTAATGGCTGGTAAAACTTTGTAAGATACTTATCCTGAGCAACGTCCGAAAGGTACTCAAAAAGCTTGTCTAAAGATTGGTATATTAACAATTTATTTGCACCTATTTGGTGTAGGGGCTCCGATGTCCATCGGAGCCCGTCGGGTTCGATGGCCTACTTCGCCATAGTGGCTACGAAGGCTGAAAATCGAACCCCTACAATTACTGTTTTGGGTTCAATAATTTATCCTGAGCGTAGTTGAAGGGCGAGCAGCGCAACCGAATAACGCCTGCCCGCCGTAGCGCAAGGTTTTGCGGCGCAGGCGGGAATAACCATTGGAAGTTTGGTCAAAATGTATAAGCTAATAATCAAAACTCAATTCTCTGCTGCCCACCGACTCCGGGGCTACCAGGGGAAATGCGAAAACCTGCACGGACACAACTGGAAGGTGGAGGTCGAGATTGCCTCGGAGCGGCTGGATGATCTCGGCCTGGTCATCGATTTTAAAGAATTAAAGCAAAGAGTAGCTAAGATTCTCGAAGAGCTTGACCATCAGTTCTTAAACGAACTTCCCTCTTTTCAGGACCTTAATCCCTCCTCGGAGAATATTTCCCGGCATATCTTCGACCGGTTATGCGAGGAATTGACCGAGCCCCACCTCCAGGTCAATCAGGTAGCAGTCTGGGAGTCGGATAACGCCGGTACTATTTATTCCCGGAAGCCATTATAGATTGTAGATTTTAGATTTCAGATTTCAGTAGGGGCTGACCCCTGTGTCAGCCCGACTTGTCCTGAGCCTGTCGAAGGAATAAAGGTGGACACTGAGGTCCACCCCTACAGGCTCTGCTCGGAAAGGAGGTGAGGGAGATGACCAACCGTAGACTTATCCGCTGCTGTTGAATCTGAGGTGATGGGGCAATCCCCGGAAATCTGGTTCAGGTTTCAATGCAAACCCTAAATATCTTTCTGAACCGGCATACCTGCGGTCCTGGCACTCTCTTCTCACTGAAATCAGGAGCGGAAAATCTCCAGTAGATTTCTTTCCCTTTTACCCTCCCTAATTTTTCCCAGTGCCCGCAGGCCCGGTTCTAACGAAGAAAGGAGGAACTGAGGTGAGTAAGAAGCGAACTGAGAATAAAACTCTTGTATCTAACAATGAGAAAAAATCAGATGTGGAGGAAGTGGTTTACTTCTTTGATGCTGATTTTATCGGGAGCCATCGGGAGCTTGGCAAGGTTCTGGCCAATGGGTTCTTAGAGGTAATGCCCCAGCTTCCCTCAATAAAGAAGAAGATTATTTTTGTCAATACCGGGGTCAAATTAACCACCGAGGGATCCTATGTCCTTGAGCCACTGAAGAGGCTGGAGGATTTGGGGGCGGAGATGCTGATCTGCGGAACCTGCCTGAGGTTCTTCAAGGTGATTGATAAAGTGAAGGTGGGCAGGGTCTCTAATGCCCTCGAGATTGTAGAGACCCTTTCCCGTGCCAGAAAGGTAGTCAAATTTTAAAACAAATAATGCGTTAATGTAGGGGTCCGATC
>JAUWWP010000378.1 GCA_030616835.1 Deltaproteobacteria bacterium
GTGAGTGCAAATAATGCAGGCTTAAATTATAAACTACTCTTCCATACAATTCAACAAGTATTAAGCGTTTGATTTTATCAGGAGGATATATCTTCTTGGAATTTTACCCAATATATTGTAAACTACTAAAAGCTGGGAAAGGAATAGAGAGATAGTATGAAGAACAGATATGATGTTATCATAATCGGTGCAGGGCCTGCAGGATTACAGTGTGCTGAACAATTAATGAATTCTAACCTGTCAGCTCTACTGATTGAAAAAAATGAAATCATCGGGCCTAAAATATGTGCAGGTGGACTGACCAACTTAACTGCAGCTTTTGGTATCCCTGAGGATAAAACGAGAAGTTTTCCAAGACAAAAAATATTTATTGCAAATAGGCAATATGAAATAGACCTTGTTAACCCGCTTAAAATTATAGACCGATTTGATCTGGGGCAATATCAATTAAGCAAGCTAAAAAATTCTAAAAATATCACGATCTTAAAAGGAACTTTAGTTAAATCAATCAAAAAGAATGAAATAATAACAAACAAAGGAGTTTTTTATTTCAAATATTTAGTGGGTGCCGATGGTTCTTCTTCAAAAGTAAGAAAATATATTGGTTTAGAATCAAAGATATGTATCGGGATATATTATGAGATACCTGGGGTTACTGATGAGTTTATTTGGTATATTAATCCTAAATTATTAAAGTTTGGATATATCTGGGTCTTCCCCCATAAAAGTTTTACTAATATAGGAATATACTTTAATCCTGAATACCTTAATTCTAAGAAAGCAAGAGAAATCTTAAAAAAATATTTAACCGACAATGGCTATAAGTTCTCTGAGCGCAATTTTAAAGGTGCTCCAATAAATTATTTTTACCAGGGATGTGTTTTTGATGATATTTTTCTTATTGGCGATGCCGCTGGTCTTGCCTCAAAAACGACCGGAGAAGGCATCTCTTATGCTTTAACCAGTGGAAAAGAGATTGGTAAGAAGATAATTAATCCGGATTACAAAATGGTTGAGCTTGATAGGATTTTAACCTTTAAGAAAAGACAGGAAAGAATGTCAAGAAATTTTGGTATGTTTCCATACATGCAAGAACATTTCTTTAAAATATTTATTAGATTAATGAGGAAAGGCTGGTATCAATCGTATTTTGGAAATTAAAGCTCTCTACCTATCCCTCATTTCATTCGTTGGAATTTGGTCCTCCACCTGAGGCGAATTGGGATTTGAACCACGAATTTCACGAATTACACGAAACAAGCCGAAATCCTGAGGAGCCCCGATGGGCATCGGGGCGTCTCGAAGGATGGGATTTGGTCATTGGGACTATTGATACTGCGTAGTGAGGGATTATAAAGAAAGGAGCGATAGCAATGAGAAGGTCTCCATATAAGGATGCCACCAGGACCAGGGCTAAATATTTTCCCCGGGATAGGGTGGCCCTCATTTATGGGAAGAGAAGGATTACCTGGAGGGAGCTCAACCGGAGGATCAACCGATTGGGCAATGCCCTGAGCCATCTCGGGATTAAGAAGGGGGACAAATGTGCTCTTCTGTTTCATAACACCCCTGAATTCATAGAGGCCAACCTGGCCGTTCAGGGGCTGGGTGCTGTCCCGGTCCCCTTGAATTACCGCTATGTGGAGAGGGAATTGGAATATGTCCTGGAGAATAGTGATGCCGTCTGCCTCATCTTTGAGGCAGATGCATTGGGAATGGTTCAAGGGCTTAGAGCAAGGCTCAAAAAGGTGAATAGCTTTATCGGTAAAGGGAATGACCTTCCGGAAGACGTCCTCAGTTACGAAAAGCTCATTAGCACTCATCCCGACCGTGATCTTAAGGCCGAGGTTGATTTAGATGATATTGCAGTAATCATTTATACCGGGGGAACCACTGGCCTTCCCAAAGGGGTTATGCTGAGCTATGGAAACCTGCAGTCCAATCAAGAGGCACTCGCCAGCTACCTTATGTGCCTCCTTCCCCCGGTGGAAGAGATGGAGTCAGAGGTTTATGCCAAAAACGAGTTTCAAAGGAGGCTCCTTAATGCCTTAAGCAACACTCTGGTTTCGGTGAAATCACTTTTTTCCGAGCCGGATTTGACCCGTAAGGTAGTGGTTCTTGATCTGAAGGCAAGTGGTGGCTTCTCCATCCCCCCGATTGCAATAACTACCAGGGAGGGTCGGATGAAGGCATTTGCCGGTAAGCCATCAAATTATGACCTGTTGATTCAAGTCGGGATGGGAGAAGAGTTTCGAGAATCCACAGAATTGGGTATCTATCCCTATACCCTCAAGGGGAAGCTTGCCCTTATTCCCAAGCTTTTGAAGCGGATTCTTTCAGGAGCTACAAAGGTCGAGGGAGCGGCCAGTTTGCGTTTGAGGCTTTTGAAATTAAACTTCCAGAGCCCTAAGGATGAAGAATTTGTGAATATGCTTGCTATGCCTCCATTTTTCCATCTGGCTAGTTATGCGATGTGGCTTGGCTTCTGGCTCCTGCAAAAAGGCTCGGTGGTTCTGAGCGAAAGTCCAAGCTTCGACCCTCAGGAGGTCCTTGAGCTTATAGAGAAAGAGAAGATTACCTGGTGTCTTATGGTTCCCGCTATGTGGAAGCGATTCGTGGAATGTCCGGATGTGGAGAGGTTCGACCTGAGCTCGGTCAGGGTAGCTCTCACCGGGGCAGCCCTTTTGCAAGGAAAGTATAAAAAGAGGATGCTCGAGATCTTTCCCAATGCCCTGATTCTTGATGCATTCGGTCAGACGGAAATGGCGCCAGTTGCCACGATCAAGGTGGATGGGGAGGCAGGTGAGGTCAGGGATCGGTCGGTGGGAAAGCTGCTGAGCGGGCTTGAGCTTAGGATAGTAAATGATAAGGGGAAGGAGGTAAAGGATGGGGAAGTGGGGGAACTCTGGTATCGGGGCCCCAGTGTGATGAAGGGATATTACAAAGATGAGGAAAGGTCGAGACAGATTATAGATGCCGAGGGGTGGTTCCGCTCCGGGGATCTGGCCTACCGGGGTGAGGATGGGGAGATCTACACAGTGGAGAGAAAAGGTGAGTGTATTAATACCGGTGGTGAGAAGGTTTTTCCTTTGGAGGTAGAGGAGGTTATCCAGACGCATCCCCAGGTTGCCGAGATTTGTGTTATCGGAGTGCCGGATGAGGAGTGGGGTGAGACGGTGCGAGCGGTAATTGTTTTGAAGGAGGGGGCAAAAGCTACTGAA
Organism: Deltaproteobacteria bacterium; assembly: GCA_030616835.1. Classification (GTDB taxonomy): domain Bacteria; phylum Desulfobacterota. Next base: position 3,222 of record JAUWWP010000378.1, read on the forward strand.
GCAGAAATCATTGAATGGTGTAGGGGTCAGATGGCGAGCTACAAAAAGCCCAAATCTATAGTATTTGCTCAGTCCCTTCCCCTCTCTCCGGTAGGGAAGATTCAACGGGCCCAGGTCAAAAATACCTA
>JAUWWP010000031.1 GCA_030616835.1 Deltaproteobacteria bacterium
ATATTACTATCCTTGAGAATTTTACAAACCCTATCTCCCTCAAGACCAGGCATACTCACATCCATTACTATTAAATGAGGTTTAATTTTCGCTACCCTCTGGCTTGTGCCTAATGACTGATCAGAGGTAAATACGGAATATCCTTCTTGGGTAAGGACATCTTTTGCTATTTCTAAAACTACCTTATCATCATCAACTATTAGAATTCTTTTCTCTTCCATTTTTTACTTCTTGTGTCAATAAGCAGGGTTTGACCCTGATTTCTTTTACTCGAATCCTTGAATCCTTTTTTATATTGAGGCAATAATAAATTCACAATTCAATATGCGATTCTACTTCTCTTCTGTCAATAATAAAGATTTTGCCCTTGACTCTTTACTCAGATTTTTTCATATTCATTGCTTAAGCGTTGACTTTTTTGGGGATTATCTGCGCCTGGTCAGGGCAGCGATGATGCGCACGCCCTTCCCGATCTCGTCGACCGCGGGAATGCCGCGCTTCTCCAACTCGTGGGTCATGTCCTCGGCGCCCTCGCCCGCTCCCATTATCCAGACCACCATCGGCTTCTTATACTTTCCCATGATCCTGGCCATATGTTCGTAATTGAACAGGGGCAACTTAACCGGAGGCGCGAAAAGGTGGGCGTAGACCGCGTCCACTCCGGGGTCCTCCATAACCGCCTCCAGACTTATCTTCATGGGCTCGGTAGGCCCGTTCTTCTCGATGGCGGGATAGATGTCCACGGGGTTGGCGGGGTCCATCCAGTCCGGAAATACCTGCTTGATCCGGGCCAGGGTTTCGGGCTGGAGCTTAGCCAGCTCCAGGCCGTGGTCGTGGATTATATCGGAGGCCACCACCCCCGCTCCCCCCGAGAAGGAGAGGATTGCCACCCGCGCTCTGCCCCGGCCCTGGTATTCCACCATCCCCAGGCTCCGGGCCACATCTATCAGCTCGGTCATGCCCTGAACCCGGATCACTCCGGCCTGGCGCAGCGCGGAGTCGAGCACCTTGTCGTCCTGGGCCATGGCCGCGGTGTGCGAGGTCGCGGCCTCCTGGCCGAAACCCGTGCGGCCGGCCTTGAGCACCACGATCGGCTTGTCCGTTGAACGGGCCAGCTCCAGGAACCGCCTACCCCGGTCTATGGACTCCAGGTACATGGCGATCACTCTGGTCTCGGGTTCGGAAACCAGGTACTCGAGCAGTTCAACCTCATCCACATCCATCTTGTTCCCGATCGAGGCCACTTTGGAGAGACCGAACGGGCGCTTGTAAAGGATGGTGGTGAGAAACCCGGCCGAGAGCATGCCGCTCTGCACTACCAGCGATACCCTGCCCGGCAAAAACCGCCCCTGCCACATCATCGTCATTAAAAAAGAGAGCACTTTCTGTTTGGTGACGTTTATGCAGCCCATGCAGTTGGGGCCCCACAGCCGCATGCCCGCCTCCCGGGCCACGGCGAGACAGCGGTCGTGGAGAGCCTTTCCCTCCGGGCCCACCTCCGCGAAACCACCCGACTCGATGATGACCCTCTTGATCCCCTTGTCCGCGCACTGCTCCACCGCTTTGGGGACTTGTGACGCTTGGATGAAAATAACCGCCACATCAATATCCGCGGGCGCCTCGAGAATACTCTGGTAACAGTCCCGGTCCCCGATCTTTTTCACCCGGGGATTGACCGGATAAAACCTTTCGCCAAAGCAGATTTCCAGGTTCTGGGAAAGCTGGTTACCGGGCCGAAATGGCTTGGCCGTGGCCCCGATCAGGGCCACAGTCTCCGGATTGAAAAACAACTCCATCTGATACTTCCTTCGTACTGCTATGATATTAAAATTCTACCACCCCCCGGCAAACAAGTCCAGGCTAAGAAGCGGGCTTTGCGACCCACTCCGGTCCTGCAGGAGATAGGAGATAATGGGTCAGGTCTTGAAATATAAGCCACCGTTTCTATTTATTACTCGTTTTCTCTTGCAAATTAATTTCATGACTTATTGTTGTATTTAGAAACGATATTTCAAGACCTGATAATCATATAAAGGGCACCTCATTGGCGTACTGTCATATCGATAAGTTTAAAGTGGAGTTCTGACCCTTTTCCAGTTCTAATTTCCCCTAGATCCTTTTCATATCCGGCAGTTCAACACTATAATAATGAACCCAAATATAGAGATGAGTGAATAATGCTGCGAGCATTGCTGCCTTTGAAGCCAAAAGTAGACCAGGTATCCAAACAACTGGAATTCCAAAGTTATACATTCCGTTCCTTGTCCACCTAAATATTCCTTTTCTTACCAGAGGTTTATTTCTAAAAGATTCATCAAAGTGGTCAGCACCCATTGCTCTGGCAAAAGTGAAATACTTTGCAACTGAATATAAAACATATAATGCCAGCACTAAAATGATGAATGTTATTGTATTGAGAAGTGTTTGATTTACCTCTAAACTATTTCTGTTTGCAATTGCTAAACCGATTAAAAAAACAAATCTTAAGGCAGCTAAAACTGTAAATCCTATTGAGTAATAGATAAATCCATTCTTTCCAAGCAATCTGGTAATTAAGGAATAATAAAGCTCAGTTCTCCAGCAGAGCCAGACATAAAATTGATGAAGGATAGCTGCTGCAATTGATAAAATGAGCCATGTTTGAGTGCTTATTTTTAAAAACTGTCCGGTTAAGAAACCCTCATAACGACTTATAAAAAATACTCCTATTAAGAGGATTGTTAGAAGAATATAATGCAGGATTTGCTTTTCAAAGATTTTCATAACAAAAGCGAATTTGGGAATTTGAGGTCACATCTTCATTTGTCTTTCTATTCTGTCAAGTAAGGGGTCAAGTCTGCTCTTGACCTTTGTAGGATCGGGGTCTTGTTTTTTGCTTTTTCTCATGAATTTATTGGATGTTGGTTTTAAAACAACTTAGGAGAAAAATGACTCTGACTCTTTATCTCACCAGCAAAGGTCAAGAGCAGACTTGACCCCTTTATATTCCCCCATTTGTCAATATCAATAAAATGTGAACCCGTTCTCATTTCCCTTAAAGTCAAGAAGTTATCTACGTCCCCTATTTTCTTCAATTCACTTTACCTCCTTCTTTCAATTTCCGCTGCTGCCTTCATGTGGATGGAGTAGGCCGACCGGTAGGTTCCGATACAGATTAAATTATTGGACCCGAATGCCAGGTGTTCCATTGAGTGGGCTTTAATTATATGTGCAAGACGGTCGCCGGGATTGGCGGCAATCACGACATCACAAAGCTCGGCACAGAGTTGATGTTCATCGTTTTTCTGGAGCTCAATGGCGCGGGCGAGGATCTTATCCGCCCCGCCGGAGAGGCCTACCAGCTCCCGGGCCCGGTATTCGGGGGGGATAGTGATGAGGCCCGTCCCTCCCCCATCGTACCATCCCGTGTAGTCGTGATACAGGCCCCGAACCGTCCAGTCCACCCGGCAGTAGAGTCCCTCGAGGTACGGTAAATCAGACAGGTGGTCAGGCAGCCTGATCTCGGCCACGGCCTGATGTACCGATCTGCCCGCGGCAATGTAACGCATGGTTTCATCGTGTACGAATTGAATGGCGTCCCGATAATTAGTCAGATGTTCTTGGATCAGATCTACCCCTTTCAGGGTCTTGGTGTGACCCAAGAGAACGTAATCGGGGCGCATCCCGATGAAACGGGTGAGTGAGTTGATCCAACCTATTACCGGCCGGGCCTCTAACATCAGTCCCGACAGGCAGGGAAAAGACATGTAGTAAAGGTCGCCGATATGCAAGGCCCGTTCATCCGGGATCCACACGGCCAGGTGATCCTCGGTCTCGCCCGAGGTTTGGAAGAGTTCAAACTGCTTCCCGCCCAGGGTAAAAGAATACTTCCCTTTAAAAGTTATTGTCGGCATTACTACCTCTGTGCCTTCGAATTGGCCCCGGTAAGGACTTTCAACCGGCAGGGGAAAGCCGTAACCCTTTTCTGCCTCACCCCCCAGGGTAGCGATTACCCGACGGAAATATTTACTTCCCATTCCCCGGTTAGGGCTCTGGACCCACTTTAGAAATTCACTGGTAGCAATAACTTCCACCCCCTTGGAGTAAAAGACGCCGGTCCCCAGGATATGGTCGGGGTGGAAATGGGTATAAATGATGTAACGAATCGGTTTATCTGTGATCTTGCGGAACTTCTTTAAAACCTTTTTCGCCGTTTCCTTACTTTCAGTGGTGTCTATGATGACCACGCCCTCGTCGGTAATGATCATAGTGACATTTCCCAGTGCGTATCCTAAGGCGACATAAATATCGTCGGTGACTTTTTCTATCCGGGGCAAGATCAGGGTTTTCAAGATGGGCATATACTTGTAAAGAATTTCTATCGAAAACCTTGGTTTGGGTGGGGGAGCATACTCAATCCGCGCTTCCTCCGGAGTCTCCGGCTCCCGCACCACCAGGGTTGGGCTCCGCCAGGAGAGGCAGCTAACGGCAATAGTCATGATCACACCGATAATTATCCCACTGGCGAAGATAAGGATGATTTGTTTCTTCATTTCTATCTCCTTTCACAAGAGTACGGGCTTAGCTTTTCTTAAGTGACTAAGGTCGAGTAGGCATCTTCAACAACTCATCCAAAGCATTTTTATCCATAAATACCCCCATATTCCCAATGTCAAATCCTAATCCTGAGGAGGACAAAGTCCATCTCGAAAAATAGGGACAGCGGGGCTGTTGAAAAACCTCCCCACACTGTCATTCTGAGCAAAGCGAAGAATCTCATCCCCATATTTAACACAGTTTTTGATACCCTTCGCTCCGCTCAGGGTGAGATTTTTGACTTTTTCAACAGCCCCACAGCGCCCGTTTTATCTTCAATTCAATCTGCGGCATCATTTGCTCTTTTGTCAATATGAAAGATTCGACAGGTGCCCTTTAATGGGTGACCCCTTGCCCGTACAAAAAGTCAATTTGTTAATAACGTCCCCCTTTTCTCGTCCACCCCTTTGGAATCGTAGAAGCTAAAGATCGGCTCGTTCTTTATCATACCTAATATCGCTTGCTTTTCCCCTTTGGCGTTGATGAGGACAAACTGTTCGGCCTTAATTATCTTCGTGAGTCGTGTCTGTCCCGTTAATAGTCCCATTGCAAGGACTATCAGCACAATGATCCCTATTTGCATCATCCATTTGCCCATAAAGCACCTCCTTTTTTTGCACAATCCATAACTTTCCTCCTTTGTTTTTTGGCTATATATTAAAGCTTGCCTGCCCTCAAAGATATGATCTTAAAACAATAGCAAGTATTAAAGCCACGGTAATTATCAAAGGGGATGGGGGTCAAATCTTTCATCTTGACAATTCTCTTTTAATCCTTTCTAAACCACTTGGGGGTAAAGTTTGCGGGGGACGGGACGTTGGTTACTTGTTGCATTGTTTTTATCTAAATTCCTCTTTCAAATCCGGATATTTCCAGCTTGCCTTATCTTATCCCACTTTGTGGGCTCAATCAATAATTTATCCCACTAAAATCCAAATTCCAAAGCCCAAATGTCAAACAAAATCCAAAGTCCAAATTACTAAATAGGGGAAATACCAGATTACTCGTCAGAATACTCAATCTTTACATCTTTGCCCGGTTCCTTCCCAATTCCGTGTCCGTGCCGGGGATCGATGTTATCTGCCGGCATTATTTCCTTTCAGTCCCCCAAGTATGTCAAGGACTGCTCGGCCAAAAGGCTCAAGGTATTGGGCCCCGGGATAAGAATCAGGCTCAGGAACCCGAACCTTCAGAGGTTTACCGATTAGCCTTACCTCCTGCAAAAGCTCACGGAAAAGGGAGGAAAGCAGATATTCGTCATCAGACCACGGGGAAGCCGAAAGCGCCTTTGCCAGCTGGTCCAGCACCAGAAAGGTCCTGACCCAGTTCAGGTAACCGGGCTTTTCCTTTAACCCCAGGACATTAAGCCATTCACTTTCCCTCTCCAGATAGTAGTCCCCAATCTTCTTTCCGGCAACCTTTGTCACCACCCCGGCCTTTGCCCATCTTCCCAGGATCCGGTAGACATTTTTCTGATCGTAAAAGACCTCCCGGGCAATGGAGTTGGAATTGCCCCCGGGGTTAAGTAAAAGATAGATAAGCACTTCAACCCGGGCATCCACACCAAAGACAGACCGCAATAGCAGTTGGAGCAATGAAGGTTGCTGAACCTTGGGCTCGGTCACAACCCCCTTTATCTGAAAGGCACTGAAGATCTCTTCATACTTTTTAACATCATCATTCTCAGAATCATGTATATCGGATCTCTTACTAAAGATGGTTTTATGAGGAAATTTATTATGGGTGTCGGTCATCAACTTAAACACCCCCGGGGTAAGAAGAGGCTCACTTGACCCGGGAAGCGGTTTCATAAAGACCCTTACAATCCTCTTGAGACGGGAGAGATTCAACCACTGTCCATTTTTAATCAACCATTCAAGCGAAGCCGAGAGAAGGCGGCTGTCATGTAAACCGACAGTCAGGGTAGAGACTATCATAGCCTCAAGGTCTACCGTCCAATATCCTTCGGGCTGAACATGGGACGAAACGCCTACCGCGGGCCAGTGTCTCCAGTGGATCCCAAGCAGGTCGTTGATGAACCTTTCTTTAAATTCTTCCAGCGATAGACTCATAGCCGTGTATCTAAAATGTCATGTTCGATCTTTCTCATATTAGGATTCTAATACCTTATTATTAGGATGTCAAGTCCTAATTTTGAAAAATGGGGAATAATGACCACTGACCGCAGACGGCAGCCCGACGACGGACCACAGGTCTTAATTTCAAATTACAAAGCCCAAATTACAAATCAAATCCTAAATCCAAATGACTAAATGACAGCTAATCGCTGGTAATTCCCCCTCCCCTTGCCTACTTCGCCGTAGTCCCGATGCCCATCGGGGCTCCTCGAAGGGCTCAGGATCTCGGTTTTTTTCGTGAAATTCGTGAAATTCGTGGTTCAATCCGCTTGAACCGCTCGGCCTCTCCACTTCAAATAAAAAACTTTGACATTACCCAATAAATCTGCTAAGAATTTGCCTAATGGAATATAACAATTCAGGCGGTCCGATAGAGTGATCCATAAGGGTTCTGAACCAGTTGATAAAAAAGGTCATCCGAATCATCCATTAAGGATATGTCTGTTGACCTATCGGGGTAACCCGACTTGTGGAGGCCAGGGGGTATATATTAAGCATCTCAGCCGGGCGCTGCGAGACCTGGGCCATCAGGTCGATGTCGTATCCGGACCGCCGTATCCTGAATTAGACGAGAATATTACCCTGCGTAAACTGCCGAGCCTGGATCTTTACAATCCCGAGCATTTATTTAAAGTCAAGAAAATTCGTGACCTAACATCACCGGTCAATCAACTGGAATTCATCGCCATGTGCCTGGGCGTTTTTCCTGAACCTCTTACCTTCGGCCTGAGGGCTTATCATTATTTCCGTACCAAATTGCCCCCTTATGATATTGTCCATGATAACCAGTGCCTTTCCTACGGCATCTGGGGAATCTCACGCCTTGGCTTTCCCACGGTGGCGACCGTTCACCATCCGATTACCGTTGACCGGGACGTTGATATTAAAGCAGCAAAATCCTGGTTCAGGAAGTTGATGGTGATGAGATGGTATTCATTCCTGGGGATGCAGAGGAGGGTTCTGCGCCGCCTCTCCCATATCATCACGGTTTCAGAGTGCTCGAAAAAGGATATCAGCAAGGACTTTAAAATACCCATCCATAGGTTTCGGGTCGTTCCGAACGGCATCAATACCGACATCTTTCATCCCCTTCCCCATATTGAACGGGCAAAAAACCGGATCCTGGTAACCAACAGTGCCGATACCCCTCTGAAAGGGCTGAAATATCTCCTGGAAGCAGTCGCTTCCATAAGCAAGAAACGAAGCATCAGACTCACCGTGATCGGTACCCCGAAGAAAAACGGGGATATCAAGTACCTTATCCGGGATTTGGGGATTCATGATTATGTAAAATTTACCGGACGGATTGAATACGAAGACTTTGCCCGCTATTATGCCGAAGCCACCATGGCCGTCACCCCCTCCCTGTACGAAGGATTTGGCCTGCCGGCCGGTGAGGCCATGGCCTGTGGTGCTGCGGTTATCAGCACCGCCGGGGGGGCACTGCCTGAAGTGGTGGGCAATGCCGGTATCCTGGTACCACCGGCGGATAAACGGGCATTAGAGAATGCCATCCTCTCCCTGCTGGATGATCCGGATAAGTGCCATCGACTGGGACAGGCCGGCCGGGAGCGGGTGAAGAATCTATTTACCTGGCACCACGCAGCAAAAAGAACTGTGGAGGTATACCGGGAAGCGATCGATGCTAACCGTTGACTTTAAAAAACTGGGCATAAAACCGGGGAGCCGCATTCTCGATGCCGGCTGCGGTACCGGTCGTCATCTTTGTGAAGCGTTTCGCTCTCAAGGCGTGGATGTCGTCGGCATTGACCTGAACTGGGAAGATCTGCGTAACGCCAGGTACATCTTATATTCGCTGGATAGCGGGGGAAATTGTTTACGGGTAATCTCGAGGGCCGATGTCACCAGGCTGCCGTTTAAAGAGGGCGTATTCGATGCGGTCATCTGTTCGGAGGTTCTTGAACATATTCCTGATAACCAGAGTGCCATCGCCGAGCTGGTCAGGGTCCTGAAGCCGGGAAAGGATCTGGTCGTGAGTGTGCCGAGATTCCTGCCGGAGCGAATCTGCTGGGCTATCTCTGAGAGTTACCACAACGAAGCCGGTGGGCATATCAGGATATACAAAAAGCAGGAACTGCGAAGATTGCTGGAGAGTGCCGGTACCCGGTGCTGGAGCATCCGCTATAAGCATGCCCTGCACGCTCCCTACTGGTGGCTTAAATGCCTGGTTGGCCCCAAGAATGAAGGCTCCCGACTGGTGAAATGGTACAAGGGATTTCTTGAACGGGACATCATAAAGGGTTCAGCTCTGGCCCGGGCGCTGGATAAAATGTTGATGCCCTTCATGGCAAAGAGCGTTGTTTTCTATCTCAAAAAAGGATTTTAACATGGAACTGAACGTCTCGCGAAGTATTGTCGAATCACCCATTGATATTGAAGCAGTAGCGGCATTTATTGCCCGGGTGCAAAAAGAAGATGGAGAAATTCCCTGGTCCGAAGGGGGGAAGACCGATCCCTGGGATCATATCGAAAGCGCCATGGGGCTTTGTGTTGCGGGATACTTAAAAGAGGCGGAACGAGCCTACGAGTGGATGTCCCGGACTCAGCTAAAGGATGGCAGTTGGTGGGCGGCCTATCGTGACGGCGTTCCTGAGGATACATCCAGGGATACCAACATATCATCTTATATTGCGGTGGGGGTATTCCATTATTACTTAATCACCAATGATATCGCCTTTCTCAAACACATGTGGCCAACCCTGGAGGCCGGCATTGATTATGCCCTCAGTCTCCAGGAATCAACCGGTGAGATTTACTGGGCAAAAAATGGTGATGGCGTCGTGGATCCTATGGCCCTTTTAACGGGCTCCAGTTCCGTCTACATGAGCATCAAGTGTGCCCTGGCCATTGCATCACGACTGAGGAAAAGCCGGCCCGACTGGGAAAAGGCACTCAAGAAATTGGGACATGCTCTCAGAAACCGGCCTGACCTTTTTAATATGACGAAATCCCGCTACTCCCTGGATTGGTACTATCCTGTCCTCAGTGGTGCCGTTACGGGTATTGATGCCCGAAGGCGGATTGATAAATTCTGGGATAAGTTTGTGGTACCAGACTGGGGGGTACGTTGTGTCTCTGACCAGCCCTGGGTGACCATGGCGGAAACCTCGGAACTGGTATTGGCTCTGGCGGCCATTGAGGAATATGAGCAGGCAGAAATGATCTTTAACTGCTTAAAGGATAAGAAGTATGATGATGGATCGTACTGGATGGGCGTTACTTTTCCCGATTCGGTCATCTGGCCTGAGGAGAAAACATCATGGACAGCCGCGGCCGTGCTTCTTGCCTACGATGCCCTCAATGAGCTGACCCCGGCGAGCTGTTTATTCAGCCACAGTTTCTGGGGCATCCCCGAATCCCGGGTATCTGCTCCCGCCAGAGAAACCTACCCAACGCAACCGGCAAAAAAAAGGCTGAGAAAATCCCCATCAATCTCACCAATTGAAGAGGTAAGGAGTTAGTTTCCTTGAGGAAAGATCATCGTCCTTATATGATCAATCGCTTGAGTATTAAATTTCGAAACTGGTATGTGAACCATTTTTTGCGTCCTCAATTCGAATATCTTGGCAAAGAGACCACATTTGTAAGGCCCTGGCATATAGAGGTAACCGGATGGCCTATTGTGCTGGGTGACTACGCAAATGTCGTCGCCACTCCGGATAAGAAGATCAGACTGACCGTCTGGTCAAAAAGTGAAGGTAAGGGGCGTATTCAAATAGGAGATTATTGTCTAATCTGCCCGGGGGTAAGGATTAGTGCTGCTACCGAGATCGTCATTGGTGACAATTGCATGATGGCCCAGGGCGCATATATTACGGATTCGGACTGGCATGACCTTTATGATCGCAGCATGTTCGGTGGCCAGACAGCACCGATCAGGATAGGCAATAACGCCTGGTTAGGAGATAGCGCCATTGTGTGCAAGGGTGTCACTATTGGCGATAACAGCATTATTGGGGCCGGTGCTATTGTGGTTAAAGACATACCGCCTAATGTCATTGCCGCCGGCAATCCGGCTACGGTCGTGAAGCATCTCGATCCCGACAGGCGTCTGAAAACGCGGGCCGAGTGGTTTGCGAACCTGCCCCAATTAGATGAGATTGACCGAAAAGAACGAAAGGGAAATACGACACTTGGGTGGCTACGGTCAATGATCTTCCCGATAAAAGGAGATTAGGGAAAAGATATCATCCCCAATAATGCGTTAATGTAGGGGCTCAATTGCCATAATATCAAATATAATAAATTCTAAGCACTAAGCACCAAATCCTAAACAATTTCAAATGATCAAAATCCAAAACTCAAAACATTCCCTTCGACAGGCCTATCCTGAGCCCCGCCTGTGGCGGGGTCGAAAGGCTCAGGACAAGGTTTTGAACATTTGATATTTGAATTTGGGATTTGTTTAGAGTTTAGGATTTGGGATTTAGAATTTATCAGCATAGAGCAAGCAATTCGGATGTTCACGCATAAGCCTACTTCGTCCGCCTGAGGCGGACTACGAAGGCTGAATCTGGGATCATGTTGATGTCCCAATCATGAGAGTTGCGATCATTGCCCCACCATATCCCCTTGAGGAATCACCCGCACCATCACTGGGTGCCTCCTATGTTGCCGCTGCCTTCGAGGCGGCTGGATCGGAGGTTAAGATTATTGACTATATCGTTGCCCGTTATACCCAGGAGAAACTGAAGAAGGAACTCGATACCTTTAACCCGGATATTGTTGGGGCAACCTCGGTTACCATGAACTTTCCGGTAGCCGTTGATATTATCAAAACCGCTAAAAGACATAACCCCTCCATAATAACCATGATGGGTGGCCCTCATGTATCGTTCGATGCCGCCGGTACCCTGCAGACATATCCCGAAATTGATCTGCTCGTTGTTGGTGAAGGCGAGCGGACCATTATGGAACTGATGCCCCGGATCATGGACAACCGTGAATGGGCAAATATCAAGGGGATTGCCTTCCGCCAGAACGGCAAGGTTGTGATCACCGAACCAAGAGAGTTGATCGATGACCTTGATTCGCTCCCTCTGCCGGCCCGGCACCTGTTACCCCTGTCCCGGTATCATGCCCTTGGCTTTCCGGTCAGCATTATCACCAGCCGGGGCTGTCCCCATTCCTGCATCTTCTGCCTGGGAAGACGTATGCTGGGAAACAGGAGCCGTCACCGGCAAGCATCCCTTGTTGTCGATGAGATCGAACGCATTCTGTCCTATGGTTTTTCCCGGATCAATATTACCGACGACCTGTTCACCTCCGGTAAAGCGAAGGTTCGGGAGATATGCGAAGAGATCCGCAGCCGGAGACTTAAGTTTGCCTGGAGTGCCTTTTCGCGGTGTAACACTACCGACCGAGAAACCTTTGAAATTATGCATGCTGCGGGATGCGACAGTGTCAGTTTCGGCATTGAATCCGGCAATCCGGAGATGCTTAAACGCATCAAGAAGGGGATCACCCTCGAGCTCGCCAGGAAGGCGGTTAATGCCTGTAAGGAAGCAGGTATCGCTCCCCATGCATCCTTTATGGTAGGCCTCCCCGGAGAATCACCGGAGACCCTCAGGGACACCCAGGAATTTGCCAAGAGCCTCGATATTATCCATGGATATCACTTCCTTGCACCATTCCCCGGGACGACCGTGCGGGAGGAGATTGAAAAATACGACCTCGAGATCCTGACCGACGACTGGGCCCGCTATGATGCGAATAGTGCCATCGTGAGAACATCAAAAGTTTCTTCGGAAGACATCAATCAGTTCGTCGCTGAATTTGATAATGAGGTTAATAAAGATTGGGAAGGACTGGTTCAGGGCTACCGGGAAAAAACTAATCTACCGGAAGAAGATTTCAGGGTGGAGGCACACTTCCGGCTGCAGCTTGTTTACCGGCTATTGTCAGAGGATCTCATTGAAACCCATGGTTCTCTTCCGGTGGATCCTCTGAGTCATGTGCCTCGTGAAACAGTCGATCTGCTGTGCCAGAGAATTACAGAAGCAACCGGTTCCGATTCGGGTTTGATTCATAAGACGATTAAACACTTTATTGATGTCGGTTACCTCAAGTCGAGACCGGCAGATAAAAACCTTATCTGGTACTGGACCCATAACAATAGGATTGATCAGTAGGGAGGTCGGGGGTCAAATCTTTGATCTTGACAAATGAGCAAATGATGCCGCAGCTTGAATTGAAGATAAAACGAGCGCTGTTCCTATTTTACCAAGGAGGTCTGCCATGATGTTTTATGAGGATCCTTTTTTCTGGGCCTTGATTAGTATGTTCAGTCTTGTCGGGGCCGTAGCGCTTGTAGGCAGTAAAAAAATGGGAAGATACCAACTATTAGGTATTATCATTGTTGCATTATTCCTTTTAGGTCGGATAATACTGGTTCTGCCTTTTTGTCCACAGCCTCGTTTCGAGATAGGGATATGTAACTGGGTGACAGGCGGCATTATCTTTACCATTGGCTTGATCTTCTGCATCCCAGGTATCCCGGGCTTATATATAAAGCCGTTCACCGGACCGGATGAGAAGGTGGATATTAAGAGCACCGGATTCTACGGCATCGTAAGGAATCCCATTTACCTTGGCGAAATTCTCTGGTGCCTGGGTTGGGCCGTTATGTTCCGCTCTATTATCGGAGTAGCTTTGGTCCCGATGTGGTGGGCCAGCCTCTTGTTCCTCATCATAATTGAAGAGGGAAGTCTGGAACGAGAACTGGGCAAACCCTACCTGGAATATAAGGAAAAAGTACGGGGCCGCATCATCCCAGGATTACCTATATGAAGCATCACAAAAAAGAGAAGACTGTGGGTCAGGCCTACAGGAGGGGGTTGGGGGTCGGATCTTAAATATTAACAAATAAGCAAGTGATGCCGCAGCTTGAATAGTGAATTAAGCGGGCGCAACCGCCTATTTTCTTTGATTATTTAAGAGAAAAATGGTATACAAAAAGGTGGTTAATTTTTAATTAGATTGAAATGAGAAGCTAATGGTAAAAGAGAAGAAAGGGACTAAGAGAGCTCGAAGACCAACCGGGAGAGCAATTATTGATGAGATAGGATTTGAGAACATAAATAAAGTTAAGGAGGTAATTTCTGAATACAAAACTAAGGATGCGATAGAGAGGGCAA
>JAUWWP010000419.1 GCA_030616835.1 Deltaproteobacteria bacterium
CCTTCGGGGAGGATAAAAAAAGCTCCCCTGCCAAAAATGCTATTAAAACTTCAACAGGCCTCCACCAAATTTCTTCCTGAAGTAAGAGTAATCCCCCAGATCCATAAAGCCTTAAGGATGATCTAATTCGCCTGAGGCGGATTTCTAACGGGGTAAAAACGGGAGGGGAAAGTTTATGATAAAAATTTTGTGATATAGGCAGCAAATTCAGGGAAAAGATTCAAATTCTCCTGAAGGTGGCGGTATACTTCCTCATGCTTGATATGGTGATATTCGTGGACAAGTGCATTGCGAAAACCGATCATCTGGTGCATTCTTTTCAAGAACTCAGATGGAATAATATTTTGCTGGAATAACACATCAAAAATTCCATGATAGTCATCGGCAGTAGGAAGTTTTTTTATCGAGATCAGCCGGGCACTGATATCAATACAGGCCTGAATTGCTTGCTCGAACGCTCGCTCAACGATATGTTGAATTTCCCAATTGCTCAAATAATCCTCTAAAGAAATGCTTTGCTTCTGTTTGAGATAGGAAGTTTCTGTGTCCAGGATTTCCAACAGCTCTCTTAATTTAGTGTTTTCTATTACCAAAATCTCCCTCCTCAATTCTCCTGACCAGAGTCTCCCAGAAGAGCTGGTAATAGGGCTGGAAGTCATAAAACTTAAGCTCTGAGCTTACCTCGAAATTTACTCTTGAAGATAGTTCTTTTTCAAAGACGATTATCCCATTTTTTATTACCTCATGTCTGAGGGTTAAAGGAGCAGTGTTTAAGATCAAAACATCGATGTCATTTCTTTTGAGTAATGCTGCCAACTCGGCCCAGATTATACATTGTTGTTTTAATGAGCCATCTTTTAAGGTATGTTCATCCAATAGGATAGCAATGTCCAGATCAGCTCTTTTTTTCCAGCCTTGAGATTTCCCCGCCGCGGAACCAAAGAGATAGACGACCAGAACACCCCTCTTCTCAATAAAATATTCCTTAAGTTTAGATATAATTTCAGGGTTCATTTGACGCTTAGTAGGGGCAATTCATGAATTGCCCCTACTCGGAAACAATATGGTATTTAACCCAAATAATGCGTGAATGTAGGGGCCGACCTCTGTGTCGGCCCGATAAAAGGGTGGACACAGAGGTCCACCCCTACACTTAAATAGGTACAGGAAAATTGTTAATATACCAATAATTAGGATATTCACGCATTATTTGGTTTAATTTAACATAAGTAAGGGCAAAAATCAAATTTCACTAATCTTAGCGCTAAAAATCGAGGAATTACCATTTTTTTAATCTATTGACAAAGATGCTTGATCTTGAGATCATGGTGTAATGGAGGCACCTATGAGAAAGGAGGTAGGAGAGAGTGGCGGTTAGAACTAAATCTTTTTCTCTCGAAACCAGGGGCAATTCGGATATTGAAGATATCACCCCGGAGGTGGCAAAGGAGGTTAAGAACTCTGGTCTGAGCGAAGGGATAGTGACGGTGTTTATTCCCGGATCAACTGCCGGGATAACTACCATTGAATTCGAGGGCGGAGTTCTGGAGGATCTTTCGAAGATGCTGGATAGGATAATTCCACAAAACATCAAATACCAGCATGATTATCGCTGGGGTGATGGCAATGGTCACTCCCATGTACGCTCGGCAATGGTTGGAACCTCATTTACCGTTCCCTTTAGTAAATCCGAACTGATTCTGGGAACCTGGCAGCAGATAGTCTTCATTGATTTCGACAATCGTTCCCGAAGACGAGAAATTATCCTCCAGATAATCGGGGAGTGAAGAGAACTGGGGATTTGTTCATCCCAGTGATGACGGTATTTTTAGCAGCATAATAAAAAATAGACCTGTGCACCCCGCCATCTGGCGGGGAGCAGGCGGAAAGGAGAGGTTATTGATATGGATTGGGGAATGGAAAACCGTTTGGCACAACTAATCAAATCGGACGGCCGTTGTTGCTTTTTACCCATAGATCATGGATATTTTCAAGGGCCTACGAGAAAATTAGAAAAACCTGGCGAAACTATTGAGCCGCTACTTCCTTACTGTGATGCCCTCTTTGTTACCAGGGGTGTATTGCGCTCATCGGTAGATCCTCACAACACTAAGCCAATCATTCTTAGAGTATCCGGGGGTACCAGCATGGTTGGGAAAGACCTGGCCAATGAGGGAATCACTACCTCTATGGAAGAAGCCATTCGCCTTAATGTGGCTGCGGTAGGTATTTCCATCTTTGTCGGTAGTGATTATGAGCATGAATCGCTGCTAAACCTATCTAAGCTTGTCAACGAAGGCGAAGAGTATGGCATTCCAGTAATGGCGGTTACTGCGGTGGGTAAAGAATTAGAAAAAAGAGACGCACGCTACCTTGCTCTGAGCTGTCGTATCGCTGCCGAATTGGGGGCAAAAGTAGTAAAAACCTACTGGTGTGAAGACTTTGAGAAGGTTGTGCAAGGTTGTCCGGTCCCAATTGTTATGGCAGGTGGACCAAGAGTAGACACAGAAATGGATGTGCTCGAGTTTGTTTATGATGGCATTCAAAAAGGCGCTATAGGTGTAAATTTGGGAAGGAACATCTGGCAAAATGATTTTCCGGTGGCAATGATCAAGGCTATAAGCGCCGTTGTTCATGAAAATGCTTCCCCCAAAGAGGCTCATGACCTATTTAACAGTGTGAAAAGCGGCAAGAGTTAGTATTTCACAGGGAGCGGCGGGAGACCAAAATCACTGGAGGAGTTTGATAGAGGATAACCTGTTTCGGAGGCGATAGAGATGAAACCAAAAAGATATATAGTCTGGTCAACCAATAAAGAGATTGACCTTAATGACCCCTGGCAGAGGAAATGGTATATCAAACAGGTGTTAACCCATGGCAGGGCAGAGGATATTGTTGAATTGGATTGGGATGAGATAAGGCGACTCCTTCCCAAATTAG
>JAUWWP010000057.1 GCA_030616835.1 Deltaproteobacteria bacterium
CGGTCGGGACTGCAAACCCGGGAGGTACAAACTGAGATTAAGGAGCTGGTATTCAAGGATGTTCCTGATCGGCTGGTAGGGATCTTATTAAGATTGACCAATGAGTACGGGGAAGCCCATTCCCAGGGTATCCGGCTCAGAATCAGGCTGAGCTATCAGGAACTGGCCAACCTTACTGCTTCGACAAAGAAGGCTCTTCTGCTGGCCTTATCAGTGCTCAAGAGGAAAGGACTCATTGATCTCAAGCGGAGGGATATCTTTATTAAGGATAAAGAAGGGTTGGCTAAGCTGTGCTCTCTCCGGTCAAATCCACCGGGCATAAATCGGGGCAGCTAAGCCTTCTAGTTAGTTGGTAAAATTCTATAAGATACCTGTCCTGAGCCTGTCGAAGGATTGGTTGGGTCAAACGGTTAGGGTTGCGCGGCTAGTATCGGGATTCGTAAAGCGGTTATGAATGAAATCAAAAAGCCAAGACTGTAAAGGTAAACACAACCAGGTGACGCCTGTCCTGAGCCTGTCGAAGGAAAAGACGAAACGAGCCCCGTTAGAAATAAGTTGCTAAATGTGAATGCTTTCGATAGATATCAAAAATTTCTAACGGGGCGAGTAGCGCAACCGAATAACGTATAACTAATAAGAGCAATGCCAAACAAAGATATGGCTGGAATTATCAACTAAAATAGGCATACTACCAATAAATCTAATGGGTAGAAAAAGAGTCTATTGTATTGCCAGCAGTATCAGTAACCACCACATCGATGTTATTTCCGGAGACATCCACCTGGCAGAAATGGTGCTTTTTCTTAAATGTTCCGAGACAAAAGGGATTTTCTGCCTTTATATCATATAACGGCGCCCCTCCCCCGCCGGTCACAATATATATTGTTCCCTCGGGGATGGCAGGGTCCTGGCATCTCTCATAGTCGTGATCATGGCCGCTGAAGACTATATCCACATCGTATGTCTTGAATAAAGGAACTAAACTGGTAGTAAGAGCCTCACTGCCACCATGGCGTCCGGAACTGTAGGCCGGGCGGTGGAAGAAGGCAAAGATATGAGCAATATCAGGATTCCCCCCGGCCGCGGCCAGATCATTAGCTACCCAGTTGTATTGATCGCTTCCCGGGGAGATGGCCTCTTCGGTATTAATGATAATGAAATGGGAGTTGCCGTAGTTGAAGGAATAATAAAGGCCACTACCGGTGCTTTCGGGCAGGGAAAAGTAGTCTTTGAAGAGGTATTCACCCCCTCCCAGTCCCTCATGGTTGCCGAAACAGGGGAATAGAGGAAAACTTTTAAGCAGGGGCTGTTCGATTTCGAAAAATTTATCCCAGTCTTCCAGGATTACCCCAACGTTTACCAGGTCTCCGGTATTAACGAGGAAATCAGGCCTAGTGGGGATGATAGCCTCCACTACTGCTTGATGATCATCATGATTAGTTCGGTTATCTCCGTAAACGACGAAGCGGAAGGGGTCAGAAGGGGTTGCCGCGGTGGTGAAGATACTGTCTTCGGAGGGGAGAGCAACTGAGGTTACCTGATAGTGATATTCAGTAGAAGGAATCAGTCCACTTATGACTACCTCATGCTGGAATGCGTCAGGGATTGGTGAGGTTTCATTAGTGGTCGGGGCTTCTATCGTAAAGGTTCTACCAATAACAGATCTCCCGTAATGGATACTATTTCCGTAGGCTACCTCGCTGGGGCTATCAATGTCGGTTTCCCAGCGGATGGTAATGTTACCTTGGGTAACATTCTGGAGATAGGGACCTTTTAAGATCCGGGTGTTACCTAGGATGATTTTTTTGGCACACCCGGAAAGAGCGACAGTAAAGGCCAAGCTAACAAAAAGTAGGGTTAATCGGGGAGGTAGATGAAGTTTGAATAATTTTCTCATTATTTCATCCCCTCTTTCACCCCGTTAGAGAGCCCCGTGGCTTGCCATGGGGATAGACCATTTTCAGATTCTTTAGCGAACACGCGTTTCAAGGCCCCGTAGGAACTTCTAACGGGGTTTACCTTGATTGTCAGGGATTAAATCATAAAAGACCCTGAGTTACAAGGGGAAAATTTGGGGAGAGCAATTCAGATATTGGCAAAAGTGAAAGAAGGTATTGACTCGGTTTCTCAGTTGTGGTATTAAGCCCTTTAATGAATTTAAAAGGCAAGTCGAAGTCTCGGATAGAGAGTCTTCCGGGATGAGGAATTAACCCTAAAGTCAAGGAGAGGAGGTAACCTCAATGGCAATGAAAATTACCGAAGAATGCATCTCCTGTGGAGTCTGTGAGCCGGAGTGCCCCCGGGAGTGTATCAGTGAAGGGGATCCGATTTATGCGATCGATGCCAGCAAGTGCACTGAATGTGCGGACGAGGGGGGTCCTCAGTGTGTTGAGGTCTGTCCGGTGGACTGCATCGTCAAAGCAGAGTGATGCCGAGAAGGCCAAATTTTTTCAATTTGTAATAGAAGATTGGATGTTTTACCCCGTTAGAATTCCGCCTCTCCTTCGACAGGCTCAGGACAAAAGGCGGAATTCTAACGGGGTTTATTGCCCTGAAGATTCTCCTCTTCAATACCTGAATAAGTTCAATCCGCCATAGGCGGATCCCACTCTAAGGGTTTCTGGGTGAGATGGCCAGCAACCCCCACTCCTTTTGTGATAATTTCTATCTGGAAAATGGAGCGGAAGGAAGTTGTTTAGATCGGAACCCATTCTGAATATCCTGACCGCAACCCTAAAGGTGCAAAAAAGGGAGGTTGCCCGGGCCTCCCTGATGTTCTTCGGTTACTTCCTGGTAATTAGTGCCCTGATCCTGGGGAGAACTACCGGGGATACCTTATTCTTAAGTAGATACGATCCCTCAGTGTTGCCCTATTTATACATAGGGACTGCGCTCGTAGTTAGTATCATCTCCCTTATTTATGTAAGAATTGCCGAGAGATGGAGAAGAAATCTTTCGATCTCGATAGTTTCATCTTTTCTAATTGTGAGTATCGGGGCGGCGCGTGCGCTTCTCGGTTTTAATTGGGGCTGGTTTTATCCCCTCCTATTTATCTGGGTCGAGGTTGTGGGGACCCTGATGCTTGTCCAGTTCTGGAGCCTGGCCGATGATATCTTTACCACCCGCGAGGCCAAGAGATTGTTTGGGATTATCAGTGCCGGGGGGTTACTGGGTAATATTATTTGCGGGTTTTCCATAAGGGCAGTTATCCACCAGCTTGGAACCGAAAATCTGCTTTATCTCTGCGCCGGGGCCATCCTCCTATTTATCTTCCTGGTAAATGTTGTTACTCGATTGCCCGAGGTCAGGATTTTTCAACCGGCCTCTCAAGAAGGAACCTTCCGAACAAAACCGAGTGAAAAAGGCATCTCCCGGGAGCTGAGTCGCTCGAAATATCTGCAATTGATCATGGTTATTGTCGGTCTAACCTATATTCTGGGAACGATTATAGATTACCAGTTCAAGATCGTCGCCGGACAGTCTTACCAGGAGGAAGAACTGGCGGCGTTCTTCGGGGTTTACTGGGCCAGTGTGGGGGTTATTTCATTCTTCCTTCAGTTTTTTATCGTCAGTCGGGTGCTCGAAAAATCTGGCATTCTTTTCTCCCTTTTGATCCTTCCGGGAAGCCTGCTAGTGGGATCCTTTTTCCCCCTGATTATTCCTGCGCTCTGGCCAGTGGTCGCCCTTAAATTCTGCGACCACACCTTTCGCTATACCATTCATAATGTCGCCGTGCAGTTGTTATATTTACCCTTTTCTCCGGAATTAAAAGGCCGGGTTACCGCCTTTCTTAGTGGGGTGATCAGACCCAGCGCGATCGGCCTGGGCGGAGCACTTCTGGTGGGCCTTTCTCTGATCTTCTCCACCACTCAAATTAGTTATGTTTCGATCATCCTTTTATTAATCTGGATCTTTTTTACCATTAACATCAAAAAGGAATACAATCACTCACTTTTAAATACTTTAAAGAGCAAAAAGCTAAACCTGGAGGATCATCCCCTGATTACTCCCGATGCGGTAACGCTCAAGGTTCTGAGGAGCGCGCTGGAGAGTGAGGATGAAAATCAGATTATTTATTCTCTCGAGGTGCTGCGAGACATCGGAACCGAAAGATTAGATCCAGGTGTTCCCAGGCTGCTGAGCCACCGATCGGCAAAGGTGCGTCTGGCGGTCCTGGAGCAATTGGCCCAGAGCGGCCAGAGTGAGTATGAATTGTTGATTCAGAAATGTTTACAAGACCCTGATATTAATGTCCGAGCCCAGGCAATCATCTCCCTCAGTAGCCTCCGGGGGGTGGAGGTTATCCCTCAGGTTGTCGGCTTTCTAAATGATCCCTCTCCCAAGATTCAAGCGGCGGCAATAATCGGGCTGATTAGATACGGCGGGATTGATGGGATTTTATTGGCCACCGAGGATTTGAAGAGAATGCTGGAGAGCAAGGATCCCGGGATAACAGGGGAGGGGGTAAAGATTCTGGGGGAGATCGATATCAAACATTTTTATCAGCCGCTTTTAAAGCTCTTAGCCGAGGAATCGGAGGCGATCCAGGAACAAGCGATAATTGCTGCCGGTCGGATGCGCAGCAGGAAGTTAATCCCTCCATTGTTGGCGAAACTGGGAAAGAGAAAGACCAGATCGATCACCATTTCCTCCCTGGCTAACTATGGCGAGGAGATCCTGGGAATCTTAGAGGAAACGATAAATAATAAGAAAGTTGACATAATAATTCGGCAGAGTATTCCCCGGGTTTTGAGTCAGATCGGCACCCAGTCAGCCCTGAATGTCCTGATGAAAAGTATCGAGCAGGAGGATAGTCTACTTAGAGATAGGATAATTAAAGCAATCGGGGCGATCCGAACCAGACTTCCTGCTTCCTACCTGGATCCGGAGAGGGTTAAAGAAGTAATCCGCCGGGAAATAGCCCAGTATTATCAGACTGTCCAGGTTAGCCTGGATCTGGAGAGCTTCCCCAAAGCGGAAATCTTGAAAACTGCCCTGGAAGAAAGGCTGGATGAGCTCCTCGAGGAGATTTTTGTCCTGCTCAGGTTTATCTATCCTTCCAAGATCATCTCGGTTATTTTTGCCAATCTCCGGAGCAAGCTACCCTTTGAGCGGGCCAATGCCATCGAGCTGATGGATAATCTCCTGGAAAGAGAGATGAAGAGATTATTGCTGCCGATCCTGGAGGACTCCCCTCCCCCGGAGAAGATCAAGAAGGGAAGGAGCTTTTATGAAATTCGGGAGAAGCCGCCCGCGGTTCAACTTATCGATCTCATTAACAGTAACAGCAGCTGGCTTCGAGCTTGTGCCATATATACTATTGGCGAGAATCGGATGGTGGAGCTGGCCGAGAAGGTAAAATCACTTACCGAAGATAGTGACTGTACCGTTAAAGAAACAGCCCGGGATTGTTTAGGGAAGCTCCAGGTGGACATGAAGTAAACCCCGTTAGAAATCCGCCTGAGATGAATTTCTAACGAGGTAAAGAAATTCTTGATTTAGCCGAAGTTATATTATATAATCATTGAGCTATTGTGGAACAAAAACTGGAGAAAATAGGTGAATGTTTACCACTGTAGAAAAGGTGCTTTTTTTGAAGAGTGTGGGCATCTTTTCTCAGATCCCGGGAGAAGACTTGGCCCAGATTGCCCAGATAGCAGAAGAAGTATCCTTTAAGAAAGGATTTACTATCTTTGAGGAAGGAGAGCCAGGAGATTCTCTCTACCTAATCATCCAGGGAAAGGTAAGGGTTCATAAGGGGGGGCAGGAGATCTCGGTTTTGGGAGAGAAGGAGTGTTTCGGGGAGATGGCCATCCTGGACAATGAGCCCCGATCGGCTTCGGTGACAACAATGGAGAGGGTTTTGGCTCTTAAAATAGGACATGATGATTTCTACGAGATCTTATCGGACAAGATCGAGATTGCCAAGGGGATATTTAAGGTGCTGACTAAAAGGCTGAGGAGCGTTATTGGAGGTTAAATCTGTGGATAAAGATCTTTTTCCTAGGAGGTAAAGTATGAAGAAGTTGATTAATTTTGCCGGACTCTCGCTTTTATGGATCGTTTTTGTAAGTTGGGTTTTAATTATCGACCCAAGACCTCTGTTGGCTGAGGAGGCTGAGCAGAAGGCAAAGGTTTTCGAAGCAAAGGTTATAAGTGTAATCGATGGGGATACCATTATTTTGGAATCCGGGCAGAAGGTTCGCTATATTGGAATTGATGCCCCGGAGTCGTATTTGCCGAAGATGGGTGTCTCTCATTTTTATGGGAAGGAGCCCTGGGAGCACAATAAAAAATTAGTAGAAGGTAAAAAGGTCTCCGTGGAGTTAGATGTTCAGGAAAAGGACCCTGAGGGGAGGCTCCTGGCCTATGTTTATGTGGGAGACATTTTTGTTAATGCGGAGCTGGTTAAACAGGGACAGGCAGTAGCAGCAAGGTATCCTCCTAATACCAAACATCAGGATCTCTTTGAAAAGCTTGAATTAACGGCGAAAAAGAAGAAACTGGGGATATGGGGGATAAAGTCGCCTCAGGCGAAGAAAGGGAAGGAATACCCGGGTAAAAGCTTTGAGGGAGTAGTGAAGGAGGTTATTGATGGGGATACTATTGTCTTGCAATCAGGGCAGAAGGTTCGTTACATTGGAATTGATGCCCCCGAGACGAAATCACCCCCCAAAAAGGGCAGATACTATGGAAAGGAATCATACAAGTTAAATAAGAAATTGGTGGAGGGGAAAAGGGTCAGATTGGAGCTGGAAGAGCAAAAGATGGATTTTGAAGGAAGGCTTTTAGCCCATGTTTTTCTGGGAGATCTTTTTGTGGGTGCTAAGTTGGTAAAGGAGGGGCAGGCCCTGGTAGCAACTTTTCCTCCTAATATTAAATACGAGGAGTTATTTATAAAAATGGAGAAGGAGGCAAGGGAAAATAAGCGGGGCCTATGGTCAGAAGAGTAACTGTAATCAACGAATAAAATAAGTTGTAGGTCGGGCATCTTGCCCGACATAATGGCGGGCTGTAAGCCCGCCCTACTATACAGCGAGAAGATTAACAGGGCTGAGAGTAAGGCAAAAATTAAGGAGGATGCCCTAAAATACTTTGCCAAGGGGCGATGGGATAAGGCTCTGGAAGCGTACCAGAAGCTTACTAAACTGGATCCTAAAGATTTAAAGATTCGCCAGAAGATTGGCGACATCTACTCAAAGATAGGGAAAAAACAAGAGGCGATTGAAGAGTATAAAGAAGTGGCAGAAGGGTACGCCGAGGGTGGATTTTTGGCAAAGGCGATCGCAGTTACTAAGATGATTCAGGGGCTGGATCCTTCTCAGAAGGAGGTTCAGCAGAGGCTTGCTCAGCTCTACGCCAAGAAGAAGGGCAAGGAGGAAAAAAAGTTGATCCCGGAGAAAAAGGTTAGCCCGGCGGAGGGGGAGCCTCCCCCAATCGAGGGGGAGAGTAAGCCCGCCCAAATTAGGGTGGATACTCTCCCACATATTCCCCTTTTCTCTGAGCTTACTACCGAAGAGTTTGTCAAGGTGCTTACAAAAATAACCCCAAGGACATTTGCTCCGGAAAGCATAATCTGCAAGGAAGGAGAAGAAGGCAATTCAATATTTGTCATTAGCCAGGGAGAGGTTAGCATATATAAGAAGAACAGAGAGGGAAAACAGACTTGGCTCAATAACCTTAAGGAAGGAGATTTCTTCGGTGAATTCGGCTTCTTATCGGAGTCAGGGAGGAAGGCCTCGGTAAAGGCGGTTAACGAGACCGAGGTTCTGGAGATCTCCAAGGAGAGCTTCAAAGAGATCATTGATGAATTCCCCCGGGTCTCCGAAGTGATGGTAGATTTTTATAAGAACAGAGTTCTGAATAACTTATTGGCCCTCTCACCTCTATTTGAGCAGCTTAAAGCAGAGGAAAGGGAAAAGGTGGTTGAGAAATTTCAACTGATGGTAAAAGATAAAGATACCATTATTGTCCGGGAAGGAGAGGTAGGAGACCATCTTTATCTTATCCATTCCGGAGAGGTTGAGGTTTACACCGAGAAAGAGGGGCGTAAGGTGGTACTTGCCCATCTCCGGGAAGGGGAATTCTTTGGAGAGATTTCATTAATTACCGGGGAGCGCCGAACCGCAACGGCTAAGACTACTCAGCAGACCAGATTGATGGTACTCTCCAAGGAGGATTTTGATAGCATTGTAAGCGAGTTTCCCCAAGTTCTGGAGGTGGCGAAGAAATTCCTGGAGAAGAGGGCAGATGATACCATTAGTAGCCTGATAGGATATAAGGACAGAGAAGATGAGCTACATCTGGTTTGAGCCTTAAATATCTAACCACTAAGTAAGGGTTAACGATGAAAAAGAAGACAAGAAAGAGAGCCCGGTCAAAAGAGACTGAGAAGGAAGCCAGAGTGAAGATTCTGGATGATGCCTTGAGCATAGTAGAGAAAGAAGCAATTGACCTGAAGTTTGAGCTCTCCAAGCTAAAAGAGAGAATGCGCGTCAAGGAGGCGGAGCTGGAGGTCTTTCGGGAAATGAGCAATATCTCCAGCAGCTCCTTTAAGCTCGACCAGCTTCTGGATCGTTACATGGATCTTGTTTTGAAGATTATAAGGGCTGAGGCCGGTACCCTGTATCTGACCGACGAGGTGAAAAAAGATTTGATCTTTAATGTGGTTAAGGGGAAGGTCAAAAGGAAGATAACGGGAATGAGGATTGGTCTGGGGGAGGGAATCGCCGGATGGGTTGCTCAAAACGGGAGGCCCTACGTTGCCACCGATGTCAAAAATGATCCCCGATGGCTGAGGGAGGTCGGGAATAAAATCAAATTCGATATCCGGGATATCATCTGTGTGCCACTGCAAACTCCCAAAGAGACCATTGGCTCGATCGAGGTTATTAACAAGATGGATGGAAAGTCTTTTCAGAGAGAGGACCTGGAGCTTCTTATCTCTTTAGCCACTCAGATCGCAATGGTAATCGAGAACGCTCATTTACTGCTGGATAAGGAGAAAACTCTCTCCCAACTTTCAGGACTTACCGCGATCAGCGCCCTGTTGAGCTCCTCTCTCGATCCAAAAGTAGTCAGGAGAAGGACGATGGAGGCGTCTACCCAATTAATGGACTGCGAAACCGGTTCCCTTTTCCTGGTCGATGAAGAGACTAACGAGCTATATTTTGAGGTGGCCCTGGGAAAAGAGGGAGAGAAGGTCAAGCAGATTCGGCTGAAGATGGGGAAGGGAATCGCCGGCTGGGTTGCCCAGCACGGAGAACCCCTGCTTATTTCTGATACGACTAAGGATTCGCGCTGGTTCCGAGAGGCTGATAAAAAGTCAAAGTTCGTCACCAAGAATATGCTCTGTGTTCCGATTAAGGTGAAAGACAAGGTAATCGGTGCGCTGGAGGCGATCAATAAACTGGACAGTGAAACCTTTACTCAGGATGATCTGGAGCTGCTGAATTCTCTCGCCAATGAGGTGGGAATAGCTATCGATAATGCTAATCTTTATGAAGAGAAGCGTAATACCTTTCTGGAGACTGCTGAAGCTCTGGCTGATGCCATTGATAAGCGCGATCCTTACACCGGGGGGCATACGAAAAGAGTTACCTCCTATAGTCTGGCAATGGCCAAATATCTGGATTTAAATCCCTCGGAAACAGAGAATTTAAAATTGACGGCAATCCTACATGATATCGGTAAGATAGGAATCCCTGATGATGTTTTAAGAAAGAAGGGAAAGCTAACTGATAGTGAATTCGATTCCATCAAGAAGCATCCAATCTTCGGTTATGAAATAATGAGCCATATAAAAAGCCTCAAAGGTGTAATTCCCGGGATGCGTTCTCACCACGAGCGACCCGATGGAAGGGGTTATCCCGACAGGTTGAAGGCAGAGAAAATTCCTCTTATTGCCCGGACAATCTCAGTAGCGGATACCTTTGACGCTATGACCTCCGATCGGCCGTACCGTAAAAGGCTAACTGATGCCGAGGCCCTGAAGGAGATCAGAAGGTGTGCCGGAACTCAATTTGATCCAATGTTGGTAAAGACATTCCTCAAGGCTTACCGAAAAGGAGAGATTTCTTCTGATCAAAATAGTTGAGATTTCTAAGAAAATCTGTTAATTAAAAGCTACTGAAAAGAGGTATCTATGAAGATCCGCATATTAGGCTGCTACGGGGGAAAGTTGCCGAATTTCCGGACCTGTAGTTTTTTGATTAATGAATCCCTGCTTATTGATGCGGGAGCAATAGTCGCGGTTCTAAATCTCCGGGAACAGTTAAAAATCCACCATATCCTGGTCAGCCATGCCCATCTCGATCACATCAAGGACATCCCCTTTTTAGCTGACAATGTGTTCCTCGAAAATACCCATTCGGTCAATGTTATCAGCACCCCCAGGATAATTGAGCAGATGAGGAAACATCTCCTGAATAA
>JAUWWP010000278.1 GCA_030616835.1 Deltaproteobacteria bacterium
CTTGATTATCTCTTCAACCTCCTCCGGGTAAACTTTCTCCCCCCCGGTATTAATAACCGTAGGGCCCCTTCCGATGAAATGGAAGTATCCATCTTTATCAACCGTGCCCTCATCCCCAACAAAGAACCAGCGCTTCCCATCAATAACCTTCCAGGATTTTTCCGTCTTCGCCGGATCCTTCCAGTATCCCAGGGCAGTATAGCCTCCATACACAAGCTCTCCCTTTTCCCCCGGCTTAACATCCTTACCGGTCTGCGGATTGATCACCTTGGTTATATTCGGCCCTTTTGTTGCCAATTTAATCTTGAGCCTGGATATTTCACGCTCGTCTGATGAAGATAGCTGGGTGAAAGCTGAGCTCGTCTCGGTTGTTCCCAGCTCATCAACGATTAGAAGTCCGGGATTATGCTCTAAAAGTCTTTTTTTGATCCGGGGAGACCAGATTACCCCTGACGATACTATACTGGAAAGGGAACTGATGTCATATCTTCTCCGGTCCAGCTCCTCCACCATCGGGATTGCGAATGCATCTCCCACGATCACTATTGCATTTGCCCTCCTTTTCTCAACCGTTTCCCATAACTCTCTCGGATTGAAGGGGTGGCGGGAGGTAATATAGATACTGGTGCCCCCTCCGGTGCCGATGAGCGAAAGGTTGCCTTCATAAGCGGTCCCGTGAAATAAAGGGGCAGCCAGGATCAGCTTTACTCGCCCCCCGGAGAGGCGATAGCTCAGCGAGCTGTGTGAGCTCCGCATCATCAGCCTTTGAACAAGCAGTTTGGTGAGCGAACGGCGGATGATCCATCGCCCGAGATCACTGGCGATAAATCGGCCAAGCCCGGGAACCGGGAGGGTGGTGCTGAGAGCCGGATAGGCTTCCCGGGGCAGCTCCCCCAATCGATCAAAAAGGGGGGCCATCGCATTCACCATAATTAGATCCAGGCCCCTTACCCGGGTCTCCCCATCCCAGACAGTTCCTTTGGGATATCCGGTTGTTCCCCCGGTATAAAAGAGAAAGGCAAAGTCCTCATTGGTTACCTTCCAGCTCAGCTCAGGCTTGCTATTGGGATATTTGCTGATTAGCCCGTCGTAGCTCAGCATACCGGCCGGGGACTTTTCTCCCAGAACGATATAGTGCTTGAGCAGCGGCAGATCGCCTCGGATCTGATTTATTCTTTCAACCCCATCTTCCTCAAGTATCAGGGCAACCGAGTCGGAATCCTCAAGTATGTATTTCAGCTCCGCCGGAACAAACCTCGGGTTGACATTGACCGGTACTGCCCCAATCCTGGAGGCGGCAAAGTAGGTCTCTATCCACTCAATTGAGTTAAAACCCATAATTGCCACCCGATCTTCCTTTTTTATTCCCAGATCCAGAAATGCATTGGCCAACTGGTTCACCCGCTCATTAAACTGCTTCCAGGTAAGCTCCCTCTCCCCCTGGATAAAGGCAGTCCGGTCAGGGATAGCCCGGGTAATCTTCTCCAATCGTCCCCCCCAGGTATTATCCGATCTCTTCCCCTTAGGATACCTCTGCCGGAACTGCTCAAAAGAGCCGTAATCACCCATTTGTACCTCCTTGACCAATCCGCCTTCGTCCACCGTAGCTTCAGCGAAGGTGGACCAAATCCCAATGATTAATAAAAAAAATTTGTGGAATTAGTGTAATTCGTGGTTTCTTTTAAGAGAGTCAATAAATTTTATGCCAGAAATTTCTCTGGGAGCTTTCGAATAGTCTCGGCGGCTTCACTCATTACTTCTTCAATAAGTTCTTTTACAGTGGGAATGGAGCTTATCCTTCCAGAAACTTCTCCCCCAAACAAAAGCGAATCCTCCGGCCTATCAGGAGCGTCATATATTCTCGATAATCCTTCTGACTCCATAGCAGCTATCTCACTATCAATGCCAACATCTTCCCCCAAATATATCCGGGGCATCTTTTTAATTGTAGCATCAGCAACTTCTAAGGCAAACTTGGTTTTCAGAGCCCGAGCTGGACCAGCAAGCCCTCTCACAACAAGGCTATCTCGGTCACCTGCTTTTGTTACCTGGTCTTTCCACATCTGCACGAAATCGCTTTCTTTGGTAGCAATAAATCTTGTTCCCATCTGCACTCCAACCGCTCCCAAAGAAAGAGCAGCTACCAGGGATGCCCCATCACAGAATCCGCCCGCGCCCACCACCGGCACCTTTATCGACTTAACCACCTCGGGAAGTAAAACCATTGTATGCACGGGCTTCCAGGCTATGTGCCCCCCGCCTTCATGCCCAGATGCGATCACTAAATCTACCCCTGCCTTCTCCGCCTTCTGAGCATGGTAGACCGAAGGGACAACATGGAACCACTTTACCCCGGATTTCTTTATCCTCTCGGTCCAGGGGTCCGGATTTCCTGCAGAGGTGATTATCACCCTTAGCCTCTCCGCTACCTCAGGATCGCTTTTTATCTCCTCCAGCGTGGCTTCGATTATCTTTTCCGCATAAGCGAAGATCTCTTGGGCTACCAGGCAGTTTATGCCGAATATTCCTTGGGACTCTCTCGTAAGCTCCTTTATTCTCTGGATGCTTTGCCTGACTAACTCCTCGGTCGTTCCTTTCCCGAAAAGACCTTCGATCAGCGAAGGCCAAGCCAACTGACCAATCCCCATCCCAAAGGTACTGATATTCCCCAGACCTCCCGCGTTCGCTGCCGCCACACATAGATCATTCGTCGAGAACGGTCCCATTCCCGCTTGGATTATGGGATACTTGATCCCCAACATATCACAAAGCTCTGTTTTTATCATTTATCCCTCCTTGCTCTCCAGACGCCTCTCGGGGGCAGAGGGGAGCATGTCCTGTAAGCTCCTTATACTGGAATGACCAAATCCCAATGACCAAATCCACTGAGATTTCAGATTTTAGATTTCAGATCCGGAATCTGCAATCTGGAATCTACAATCTACAATCTATTTTTGCAGCTCCAGCCGGGCTACCGTAAGGAGGTTGATGTCGGTGGTGCCAGCGCCGATCTCAAGGAGCTTGGCATCGCGGGCGAGCTTCTCAATATTATACTCCCTCATATAGCCGTATCCTCCGTGGATCATGATTGCGTCCATAGCCACCTCTACGGCCGCCTGGGCGCAGTAAGATTTGCTCGCACAAACAAAGGCAAAATCCCGCTTTCCTTCCTTGGCCATCCAGCAGATTCGATAGATAATATTCCAGACATTCTGGAGATGAACATACATATTGGCGAGCTTGAGCTGGACGGCCTGAAATTCACCGATCGGCCGGCCGAATTGAACCCGCTCCTTGGCATACTTGAGCGACTGCTCATAGCACTTCTCGATTATCCCCAGAGACATGGCCGGCAGTCCGCTCCGCTCATCGCCCAGGCTCTCTTTGGCCGCATCCCGGATATTATCCTTTTCGGCACCAAGGAGCATGTTTTTGGGCACCTTGACATCCTCCATGAAGATCTCGCCGGTCGGGGAATCCTTCATTCCCATCTTCTCAAAGGGCTTACCGGTGGATAAACCCTCCATCCCCCGCTCCAGGATGAATGAATGGACCGGCTGTTCTTTTTTTGGCTGACCCCGATCGATCTTGGCATATACTATCATAATATCCGCATACGGGGCATTGGTAATGAAGGTTTTGGTTCCGTTGAGGATGTAATAGTCACTATCGGGTTTGGCCACTGATCTCATACCCCCGAAGGCGTCGGAGCCTGCTTCCGGCTCGGTAAGTGCCCAGCAGCCAATCTTGTCAAAGCTTATAACCGGAATACCATACTTCTTAATCTGCTCCTTACTGCCCTTGTTTATGATCGCCATACCGCAGAGGCCGATGCCGGCACCCCAGCTCATGGCAAATCCCGGGCTTACTCGGGCAAGCTCTTTAATAATGACATAGCTATTCAGGAGATCCTGACGGGCCGCATCCAGCACATCTCCCTCCCCCTTGCCCTCCTTTCTCTCCAGGCGCTTTTCGAGGGCAGAGCGGAGCATCTCCCCCAGTCCGAGGGTGTCCATCATCTTCCGGATGAGATCAAAAGGGAGGATTTCCCCTTTCTCCATTGCATCTACCTGTGGGGCGAGCTCTTTTTCGCAGAATTGCCGAAAGACCTGTTCGATCATCCGGTGTTGCTCTTCTAATTCAAACATTTTGGTACCTCCTTTGCGGTTATTATGGTTATCCTAATATAATCCAAATCTTATTGCAAGCCTCCTTCAGTTGGAAGCTTGTGGTTCACGCCCAGTGTCCCAAAAATACACGAGTGTGAGCA
>JAUWWP010000263.1 GCA_030616835.1 Deltaproteobacteria bacterium
AGTTTGCTGTTTCCGAGATGACGCCGTCGGTTCTTGTGTGGACCAGGTTAACTATCGCGCTGGTGGCTTTCACGCCGGTGCTTTGGACCAGGAGAAGAGAGATTCCCCGCTCCATTCGCGGGCTTTTGCCCTTTGTTGGGCTCGGTATGAGCGGTTATTTTCTCAACTTCGTGCTCCTTTACCACGGACTAAAACTTGCACCCGCTTCGCACGCCACCGTCCTGCGAGTATCGGAGGCGTTGGTGATCGTAGTGCTCTCCGCCCTCATACTACGCGAACAAATCGGGAGGAGGGTAATTATTGGCCTGGCCGCCGGAACCATCGGGGTAATCTTAATACTGGATGTTGATCTGATGCATCTTTCACTCTTTGCCTCAGGTTCCCGGCTCGGTGACTTGTTAATGCTAAGTGGGATATTCGTCGAGGCTCTTTATACCATTATCTGCAAGAAAGTGCTGTCGAATTACCGCCCACTGACAGCCACGGCGCTGGCCTGCCTTTTCGGCTGGATCATGTTGAGCATATTCTATGGCGTCGAGGTCGCGGTGGCGTTCAGCCATAAAGTGCCGTCTACCGGGGCTTTAGTGGCCTGTGCCTACCTGGGTCTTTTCGCCTCTGTGCTCGCATTCTGGATATATTACCTAGTCCTCTCAAAACGGTCGTCGCACCGGGTGGGAATCTCGATCATGATCCAGCCCGTAATTGGAATCCCGCTTGCAGCGATAATTTTTCACGAAGCCATGACCCCGGGATTCCTGGCCGGGGCGGCACTAATCGCAGTAGGCGTTTTCCTTGCACTTGGCAGGGATTAAGACGAAGATTCAGGTGTACTCTCGAATTCCGAGCCGTGGTAAAATATGTCCATAATGACGGCAATTAGTTCCGTAGCCTAAAGACAGGAGGTATTGTGGACGATGTCTGAAAAGGGACAATTGTATTTTGGAGGGGATATTTACACCGTCGATGAAGTGTGCCCGGAGGCTGAAGCAGTTGCTGTTAGAGACGGAAAGATTGTCGCGGTGGGGTCGGAATCCGATTGCCGGTCGGCGCTTGGCGATGATTACGAACCCGTTGATCTTGGCGGCAAGGCACTGCTTCCCGGATTTATCGACAGTCACTTTCACCCGGTGGGGATGATCATTTTCGAGATGTTTGCCGATTTAAGTGAGGTTACCACCATCAAGGAACTTCAAGATGAATTGCGCGATTTGGCGCAAAAGGACAAAATCGCCAAATGGATTGTGGGACTTCAGTTGGATGACAAGGCGATCGAGGAATCAAGATTGCCCGACCGCCACGATCTTGACTCCGCCTGTCCCGACCGCCCGGTTGTTGTCGTTACGCATGATGCGCATACGGTGATCGCCAACACCAAGGCGATTGAAGCCATGGAAATTTCCGCTTCGGTCGAGAACCCCGAAGGGGGCGAAATTGATCGGGAGCCGGATGGCTACCCCGCGGGACCATTCCGCGAGACGGCGGTGGAATTTCCTCTGGGCGCTTTGCCAATGCCGGAAATACAAACAGTTATTGACGCCGCCAAGGTAGTGTTCGAGAAGGTTGTCGCGCACGGGATAACTTCGGGTGGCGTTGTGTTGCAGACGGACGAGGAAGGTGTATACGGGTCTCAGGGAGTATACGACATATTGCTCATGACCATGTTACTGGACATAATACCGATCAACATGTATCTCCTTTTAGTTGCGCACGATCTGACACCCTTTGAGTCCGCACGCTCAACCAAACTCCACAATCCTCAGATTGGCCCCGGGCATAGGGTCAATGGATTCAAATTCTGGGCTGACGGTACCTTCGGTTCACATACCGCATACATGAGAGAACCATTTACCGATCAACCCGATAAAAGAGGCTTCCTGCTGCACAGCGAGGAGGAGATGTATCGTCGTATGGTCGAGGCGCATAATGCCGGGCTGCAGATCGCCATCCATGTTATCGGTGACGCCGCCGTCCGGACGATTATCGACCTTTACGACCGTTTGTTGAGCGAGTATCCGAAAGAAGATCATCGTCATCGATTGGAACACGCATCGCTCTTGGATGCGGAAATGATTGCCGACATCGCCCGATTAGGATTGGTCATCTCCACCCAGCCGATGTACATTCATTCCGAAAAGCATTGGCTGCACAAACGACTTGGACCGGAGCGCGCGAAATGGACATATCCGTTCCGGGCGCTTCTGGACGGCGGCGTCAAGGTTGCGGGCGCTTCGGATGCGCCGGTCGAATCGACAGATGTATTGCACGCTATCCAATGCTGCGTAACCCGTGAGGGCTTCGAGCCGCAGCAGGGGATCACGGTAGAGGAAGCGATTCGTATGTTTACGCTCGATGCCGCCTACGCGCAGTTCGAGGAGTCGGTCAAAGGGAGCATTGCCGTGGGCAAGCGCGCTGATCTGGTGGTCCTGAGCAAAAATCCAGTCTCGGTACCGGCGGAAGAGATCCGGAATATTCTCGTCGAACGAACAAGCGTGGGAGGAAAGACACTATTCCTGAACGAATCCTCCGGTTAAGAGGTTTGTGTTGGGAAAAGTAAAAATTAGTGGCGTTGAGCAATAGAAGGGAGGTCGTTGTAGATGCCTACTCGACAAAAAAGATTTCGTATTGACGCTCATGTGCACTTAATCGCCATTGATCGCAAAAATCACAAAAGCTTCATCAGTGAAAAGAAGCGTAATGGGTTATACTTTAAATTTCTGTGCCGAAGCGCGGGGGTAAGCTCGAAAGCAAAGGACGATGAGTTTGACGCCGTTTATGCGGATCACCTTGCGCAACTGATAAGGGAAGCCAAGTACCTCGACAAAGCAGTCTTGTTTGCAACGGATGGTCTTTACGATTCGAACGGTAAACTCGATCCGCGCTGTGAGGTGCTGATATCCAATGACTGGACTATCGAGGTTTGCCGGCGATATCCAGATGTGTTTCTTTTCGGGGCATCCATTCACCCAGCGCGACCCGATGCGCTGGACGAGCTTGACAAATGCGCGGAAGCCGGCGCAGTATGCGTCAAGTGGATTCCGAATTCGCAGGGGATAAACCCTTCCGATAGAAAAATCGAAAAATTTTACGAGCGGATGAAGCAGCATGGGCTGGTGCTCAGCAGTCACACCGGGTACGAGCACGGTCCTTATGTCGTAGACCAGGCGCTTGGTGATCCCAACCTGTTAAAATTGCCGCTCGAAATGGAACTCATGGTCGTCGCGGGTCATTCGGGGACAAGTGGATTCCATCACCGGATCGAGTACTTCCCGAACTTCGCCAACATGGTTCAAAAATATGAAAACCTGTATGGGGATACCGCCGCTATTGCAGAGCTTTACCGGGGAGTTTATCGAAAAAGACTGCTTACTACACCGGTAGTTAAAAACAGGATTATCCAGGGTACGGATTTTCCGGTTCCGTCAATACCAATAGTCTGGCCCTTCGCGATCGGGCCGATAAAAGCCTTAAAGTTACAATTCGTCGATAACCTCTTCGACAAGGATTACCTTGCCAAGAAAGCCGCCGGCTTCCCGGAAGAACATTTCCGCCGCGGGCACGATGTGTTCTTGGGCAATCTTTAAATATCATGTAGATAAAGATAGCTATGCCTCAAGAAAAACCAGCCTTGTTTGAGTTTTTCCCGTCCCTCGCGGAAAAGATTAACTATATAAATCTTGAGACTTCACCCAGCCCCGTTCACCGCCTAAAAAACCTCGATCACAAAAATCTCTGGATAAAAAGAAATGACATGATTTCCTCTGTGTATGGCGGCAATAAAGTGAGAAGGCTGGAGTTTGTTCTGGGTGAGGTCATCAAGGAAAAGAAAAGTCGGGTGGTGACCATGGGGGGAATCGGCACAAACCACGGTCTCGCCACCACGATTTTCTGCAAGCGCCTGGGGATAGATTGCACACTCTTGCTTTTTCACCAACCGGTTACTCGATATGTTCGGCAAAACCTTCGTCTATTTCATAAATACGGCGCAGAAATGATCTACGACGGAAGCATATTGGAGATG
This sequence comes from Deltaproteobacteria bacterium, assembly GCA_030616835.1. GTDB lineage: Bacteria > Desulfobacterota. Next base: position 4,019 of record JAUWWP010000263.1, read on the forward strand.
GCCCGTGACTTTTACGGCGACCAGCGAGAAAGGTATCCCGAGGCGTATTTCCTGGATGCCGGCGGTTCGTCACCACTCGGGGCGCTAGGAGCGGTTAACGGGGTCTTGGAATTAGCCGAACAAATCAATCGCGGGCTTATGCCCGAGCCGAATTATATTTTCTATCCCACCGCATCGAACGGCGGGATGGCCGGCCTTATGCTGGGATTGAAATTCGCCGGTCTCAACCCAACCGTGATCGGGGTGCGCGTGGGAGTTTCTCACCTGGGGACATTGGAATTGAATACTCCGAATACCGTCGCAAAGATGATGATAGAGGTTTACGATTTACTAAAAGAAAATTCAAATTCAATCCCTGAAATAGAAATGCAAACACCAGTTATGTTTAATGATTATTGCGGTGAAGGTTATGGCTATCCCACCAGGGAAGGCAACGCCGCAGTAGAACTTTTCCGGAAATGTGAAAATATTGTTCTGGA
>JAUWWP010000542.1 GCA_030616835.1 Deltaproteobacteria bacterium
GAACTTAGGAACGAAGAGCTGAATTATCCTTCCCAGGATCCGTCCCAAGAACTTGGTCATGTCCGGCCCGAATTCGACCCGATAGCATGGCCAGGTGCTGCCGTCGAAAAGCTCAATGTCCTCTACCTTCTTCACCCTGGCTACCATCGGGATTATTGTGACCGGCGGCAGCCAGAGGTGAAAGGTTCGCTTGGTGCCGGGCTTGAACTCAAGGCCTCGTAATGCGTACTCAATCGTGTATACATGGGTCAGATCATCAGGTAAATCGAGCAGTGGATGGCTTAAGTTATGGTACTCTCGCCGAATCTCCTTGCCCTCCTTATTCGTTACCACCTTCTTGAAGCTCTCCATTATTAAATGCTCGCCGGGACGGTAGAGGAAGGTGTATGTAGCCGTGGTCTCGTTGTGACGCTCCTCAATAAGGGTGATCTCGGGATGGCGAGAAGCCCCCTCGCCGACCCAATAAACATGGTATTTAAGGGCGGTTGGGGCCTCCAGGTAAAGCATACGCTGGGCCATCGCCATGTCTTCCAGGCTCACATCCCCTTCCTTGTAATAGACCTTGTTTTCCCTTACCTCATCCTCAGGTAGAGGGGGAATACCGAACGGCTCGGTCCTCGCCACCACTGGCAGAAGGATAACCAGCAAGAAAGTAACGAGCGGAAAAATAGCTTTCTGTCGAGTAGACATTTTCAACAACCTCCTTATAATCCCCCCTTATTCCCCCCTTTGAAAAAGGGGGGATAGGGGGGATTTCTTTACTTCCCTTCACGAACCTCGATGAGGTCCTGGGTCTGATATCGGGTGCGCATGCCCGGGAGTATCCCGGAGCTAAGGGGCCAGCGGAGGCGAACAAAACCGTGAGAGCCGCCCTTCTCCACCCAGAAGTAATATTTGCCGATAATCTTACTGAGGATAATCCCGGTTAGATCCGTGAGACCTTCGGGGACGAGCCTCCCCACAATCTTGTAACACTCGAAGGTGCCTGCAGGAACAGTGATCGTCTCCTCTCCTATAACCCGGTAGCGGAAAGGGAAGACATTGGCCGGGGTGAGCCAGACATTCCAGGGTAATCTTACCCCCACCGCCAGGTCACTGCTTCGAAGGACCATATTGCCCACAAACATCTGGAAGGTCCTTTCTGGATACCTCAGGCTTGGTTCCGTGAAGTCGTAATATTCATCTTTCAGTTTTGTGCCGTCAGGGGCATGGATGACACTCCGGTAGCTGTGCAGCCTGAACTCCGGGCTTGTATCGAAGACGAAGGTAAGATTGGCCGTCGCTCCGTTATTAAGCTTTGCTCTCCGGGTGTAGAGAAGCTGACGCCCCTCTCCCTCGCCCTCCCAGCGCATCTCTCCAGTGTAACTCCCCGGAGAAAAAGCGATCACGGCTCGCATTAACAATTTCTTCAGGTTCGGGCGATCCCTTTTAGTAGCGTAGTATGATTTGAAAACCCTGACCTCCCCATCAGGAATTGCGGGCACCTTGAGGTCACCAGCAAACGATAGATTGCCCATCAGCAGAAACAGGCCAACGACAGGACAAACCCTATATTTCATAAAAAATCCCCTCCTTTCTTTAATATTGGCGTATTTTAGCTTATTTGGTATTCCTTGTAAACCTTATTCCTCAGGTCCCTGATAATTCTTCCGCACCGTGTAATCAACAACCCATCTTGCCAGGGAGGGAAAAATCTGGCTCAAGCGGCTCATGATTCGGGCCCGTCCTCCAGGTATAATAAGATATCGGCCCTTTGCCACTCCTTTGAGGATGACACCCACAACCTCCTCCACC
>JAUWWP010000018.1 GCA_030616835.1 Deltaproteobacteria bacterium
CTCATATCCACCCTTTCTGAAACCACCCAACTCCCTGCCCAGATAAACATACTTAAAACCATTATCGGAGAGGAAACGGGAGAGGTTTTCCTTTCGGAATTGCTTCCATTTACTGACAGGTGAGCTTCGAACATCGATCAGGGTTTTAATATTATTTTGCTTGAGGAGGGTAAGAAAATCTTCAATGCTTCTGTTGCTGTGACCAATGCTATAAATGGTCTTCATCCCTTTAAAACGGGCACTGTGGGGCTGTTGAAAAAGTATCTTCCCTCCCCTTTGTCGTGTCCTGAGCCCTTCGATTTCACTCAGGACAGGCCTGTCGAAGGGATGGGAGAGGGCCAGGGTGGTGGTGAACAATTGCAACCAAGAATCTCCAATAAAATCCCCCTCACCTCAGCCTACTTCGCCGTAGTAGGCTACGAAGGCTGAATTCCTCTCCCCGATGGGGAGAGGAGGTTTATAGAAAAAGTTTCTTTGAAGAAGGGTTTTTCAACAACCCCGTTGTCCCTATTTTCGGAAACAATTCAGTCTAATTCATTAGCGCATTCGGAAGTGTCTCCCTTGAGCTTTTCAATGGTTGTTAGTTTTAAGAGCCACATCTCCCTAGGCTCTATTTTCTGCTCTCTTGGATTCACCTTTAATCCAAGGGATTCAAGGGTAAGGGCTCCCAATTGGGGCTTGTCTTCCGATTCCACAAAAATTACTTCAGAAGCACCTTCATAGCCGTTCCAGTTAAAAATCGCAATGCCTACATTTCTCTCAATCTTTTTCCCATTGGCTAAAGTAAATTGTCGTCGCCAGAGGGGCTTTACCCCAATTTTATCCAATTTTTCCTTTGAAATTATGCTCAAAGAAACACCTGAGTCCACCACAACTTCCATCGAAAGCTGTTGCGTCATCTGGACGCCTTTTACTTTTATTATAACAGAAAATACTGCCATACCTTATCTACTCCTCTCCGTATTTAAAAACTACTATTTATTCTTTACTCAGTTATTATCTTACAATAAAATCTAATAAAATCAAATGTTACAAACAAATTTCCCTTCTTAACCTGTATGACTGACGCATGTCCACGCCCTGTCGAGGTTAAAAAGAGTTAATCCAATCCATTAGCGCATTCGAAGGGGTCTCCCTTGTACTTCTTAAAAGGGGTCAGCCTGTCAAGGGCTGACCCCCGTAAAACTCTTTATCTTTCCAGAAAAAGGCTATACACAGAAATCCATTTAATATTGACATACAATAGAATATGGATTAACATAGCTATATTAATCCATATTTATTTGGGGGAATATGTATGCGTACTGTTCAAATGACTTTGGATGATGAACTTGTCGATACAATCGACAAAATTGTTAAGGAACTTAAAACCACTCGGTCTGCTTTTACGCGTCAGGCCTTGCGGGAAGCCATTCACCGTCTCAATATCTTACGTCTTGAGGAACAACATCGGGAGGGATATGAGTTAAAGCCTGTGAATAAAGAGGAATTCAGCGTGTGGGAAAGTGAGCAAGAATGGGGGGATGAATGAAAAGAGGAGAAATACGATGGTACAAATTCACAGCTCCTGACAAGAAGCGACCCGTGTTGATTCTGACGCGCGATTCAGTATTGGAATACCTTGGTGAGGTCACTGTTGCACCAATCACATCAACAATACGAGAAATACCCAGTGAAGTATTTCTATCTAAGGATGACGGTATGCCCAGGGACTGTGCTATTAATTTTGATCATATTCAGACGGTTTCAAAAGGGAAAATAGGTGCCCTAATCACAACTCTTTCACCGAAAAAATTGAAACAGGTGAGTGAAGCGATTATTTTCGCGCTCAATTTGTCTATGAAAGGGGGCGGTGTTCCATTAGTTCCATAACTAATATCAGGAAGATCAAGGCTCGGACCTGCACTCTTGAGAGAATATGAAGGTTTGACCCCATTTCTACTCCTCAGCGCATTCGGAGGGGTCTCCCTTGAGCTTTTCAAGGGCATGGGTGAGGGCCGGGAGGATGAAGGAGAGGCCGGTATGAACCGCCCGGGGGGCTCCGGGGAGATTAATAATTAGCGTGCGGCTCCGAGTCCCGGCCATACCCCGAGAGATCATTGCCCGGGGAGTGGACTTAAGACCCTCCCACCGGATCGCCTCCGCAATGCCGGGGACCTCCTTTTCGAGTACTTCCCGCGTAGCCTCGGGGGTAAGATCGCGAGGACTCAAACCGGTACCTCCAGTAGTTAAAATAAGGTCAAATTGCTTTTTATCCGCCCAGTCAATTAATTTTTGACTGATAAGCTTTTTGTTGTCGGGAATTATCTCATAGGCTTTCACCTGGATCTCGGCCTTGGTCAGGAGCTGGCGGATCTCTTCTCCGCTTTTATCTTCCCGCTCTCCCCGGGCTCCTTTATCACTTATGGTTAGAATACCGGCGCTAATCATCAATTTCATTTATCTCAGGGAATAGCAGGGAGTAGCAGGGGGTAGCAGGGAATAGCAGGGATTTAAGCCCTTGAATCCCTGAACCATAAACCAAAAATAATATTTTTTCATTTGGACTTTAGATTTTATTTGAGCTTTGAGCTTTGACATTTGACATTCAGCCTTCGTAGCCACTTCGGCGAAGTAGGCTTAGATATTCTTCCGACGGGCTCAGGACAACCACTAAAGAGTCACCACCGGGATCTTAAGATTTAGGATTTGTTGCGGAGGCGGCCTTGGCGGTGATGGTCCCGAGGTTCTCAACTTTTAAGGTAAGATTGAGCACAAACTTCGCGGCCGAACGTTTATTTCTGACAGTTAAGGGAATATTGAAGCAGTTGGAGGATATTTTTTCTGGCTTTCCCAGCTCAATTATTTCCATCTCATCCATCTTGGGCTGGGCCTGGGGAGGAGGAGATATCTTTAATGGAGGTTTTACCTCACCCCGGGGTGGCGGAGCGCCAGGGGAAGGGCGGGAAACTGGAGGGGGCTTGAGGGTTTCCAGGGCCTTCTGTTCTTCTTCCGGATCATGAGAGGGAGGTTGCGGTCGGTCAGGAGACTCCTTAGAGGGCTCATCTCTTAGAGATTCTATCGGGGTCAGTCTGGGAGTGCTTTTAAGTTTGTTGATTACCATTTTGCTTATGGTGGTTAGGGTGGGAAGCACCCCTTCTCCCTGACTGGCAATAGATTCGAATGAAGGGGCACCGTAGCTATTCAAGGCCGACTGGAGTTCATTCACCGAAGAGATCTCGGGCAGATCCCGCTTATTGTACTGGAACACCAAGGAGACTTCCTTTAGATCTCGATGATAGTCTCGGAGATTTTCTTCCAAATTTCTCAGGCTTTCCAGGTTCTCCGGAAGCACTTTTTTCTGGGAGTCGGCAATAAAGACTATCCCATCAACATTTTTAAGTACCAGCTTGCGGGTAGCATTGTAAAAGACTTGACCAGGCACGGTGTAGATTTGGAGGCGGACCTTCAGCCCTCGAATCACACCCAATTCTACCGGGAGAAAGTCAAAAAAGAGGGTGCGATCTCCCTGGGTAGCCAGGGTCATAAGCTTTCCCCGATGATCGGGCCGGAGTTTTTTATGGATAAGCTGAATATTGGTGGTCTTGCCCGAAAGGGCAGGGCCATAATAGACAATCTTGGCATTGATCTCTTTTCTTTTTGAATCTAATATGGCCATTGCTGCTCTCTAAATCTATTTCTTTTTCTGGGACAATACTCTTTTTGCGGCAGTAGCGAGGGCTTGGGGAATGTTTTTACTGCGGGTGAGCATTCTCAGGTCACTGTCCCTTAAAAACCCTATAAATTTTATCGCCATAGGTAAGGGGGTCTTGGGATTGTTCGCCAGCTCCAGCTTTATCTGGTAGTTTCTGGTCCATTCCTTGTTATTGGAGATTATCCGAAGGACCTCTTCGCAGACATTACGCGACTGGCAGATCTTGAGAACTTCTCCATCGGTGAGTTTCGGGGATTTAGCTACTGAGGTTGCCACGATCTTATTGGTATCGCGCACCAGGAGGCCTCTCGCCTCTTTATTTCCCCTTAAAGCCAATTTGATCTTCTCGGAAACCTTCATTTTCTGGATCTTCTGATAGAGGCTCTGCCTTTGTTGATCTGAAAGATCTGCGGTCCCCTCCTTCGCTTCTGCAGGGAGCTCAATCTTTACTGCCTCCTGGGGAAGTTCGGCCTTTTCCTCCAGTTTCTCCGGCAGTTCTGTTGCCATTTCTTGAGGAAGTCCGGCTATTTCCTGCTTTTCTTGGGGGAGTGCGGCTACTTCCTGCTTTTCTTGGGGGAGGTCGGCAGTGGGCTGAGCTAAGATATGATTTTGATAGAAGGAGAGCACTCGCTCCTGATTCACGCCATCAAGGTGGGTGTTATTTAAAAGTGTTTCAGCAATTTGTGGAGATCGGATCATCCTTTCCTGATTATGGGAGATAATCTCCAGAGTTTGTGGGTTACCTTTCTCGGTTAAGAAGATAATGGTAGTATCGCTGGTAGCTCGATTGAGGGCAATGACCTCCAGAAGCTGAGGATCAAGCCAGCTCTGACGAGCAAAGTGGTCAAGGATCCGAGGATGAAGCTCTGAGCTGGCAAGGAAATTGCCCAGGATATTTTGGGGTAGACCTTCAAGGCTTCCTTCAGCCTCCTCCCTTACCTGATGATGCTCATCCGAGAGCAGATGGTACAAAAGTGGGATCAGATCACTGGAGGGCAGAGGAATAAGGCCCTTGGCTGCCCTCAAGCGGGCTTCTCGGGGAGCATCCTTCTTAAGATAAGGTACAATTGCAGAAGAGATCAGGATGGGAGAGGATAGCTCTTTCATAATTTGCGATCATTTTAGTCTTTTTACTTTGGGCGAGAAACCATTCTGCCGTAAGAGGGCCAAGGTCTTGTCAGCATCTGAGCGGGTAGCGAATTTCCCCACCCTTAAGCAATAGACTACCTTGGAAGAGGAACTAAAATCTATGCGGGTAGCGAGCCCCAGCCCGGAGATCTTGTTCTTGATCTCGACGGCCTTGCTGAGGGAGCTAAAAGGACCTGCCTGGATGGTAAAGCTTCCATCGTTCTGAGTTACAATCTTATTTTTAATTCCCCCAACAAGCTCCACCTTCATGGAAGCGGCTCGGGCCTCCCCTTCATCGAATTTTTGATCTACCACAACATAGTTGGTTTCGGTGGTCTTTTTCTCGGTGATGGTAAAAGGCGATAGTCCCAAGCGGATAAGTTTTCGATTATGTCGGGGAAATTCCTTTTTGCTGTACCGGCCGACCTCCAGGGTATACTTTGGGACTAACTTGGGAGCCGGCTTAGCTGCAACAACCGGAGGAGCAGCCGGCCTTTCCACTACCTTTTTCGGAGGCGGAGGCTCAGGAGGCTTCTTCTGCTCAATCGGCGTAACCAATGGCTTGTTCTCGGTGACCAGAGGTGAGGGAGGGGTAGGTGGTAGAGATGGAGCAGGGGTTTGAATCAGGGGCTGCTTTACCGGAGCCTGGACGAAAGTTTGCTTCCCTCCACCCCCGAAGAGTCTAACCCCAACAATGGTCAAGCAAACCACGATAAGACCTCCCCCGGCGACCAAAGCGATTTTCTTGAGATCAAATCCCTTCCCCTCTTCTCGGTAACCAAAGGCTTTTACCTGAGGCTCTTCCTCTGGGGGTAATGGTTCAAAGGTCTCCTCGAGCGGGCTGATCGAGGCCTCTTCCTCTAAAAATGGTTCCGCCGGAGGTTCAGATTCCAGAAAAGGCTCAGCCGTGTCCTTTTCCGCAGGGTAGATATCATCAATAGGTGGCTTGAAGAAATCATCCTTTAGAAGCTCTTCGCTCAGGCTTTTTTTCTTCGGGGGGGGTTTCCCAAAAGGTTCCTGTTCAGCCATAGGCTAAGCCTCCATTAGCTTTAATGTCTTCCTTACTTCTCTTTGGTTTTACTGGCAGCAAAAATCTTTTCACTGAGATGAGGGGGGAGTTCTTCATAGCAAGACAATTTCATAGTAGCTATACCCTTTCCCTGAGTCATTGAACGGAGATCCGGTTCATAGCGAAGGACCTCAACCATGGGGACCATGGCTTTAATGATCTGATTGCCTTCCTTTGGCTCAATTCCAATAACCTTACCGCGACGGCTGTTCAGGTCTCCGATAACATCCCCCATATATTCATCAGGGACGCAAATCTCCATTGACATAATTGGCTCCAACAGAACAGGATCCGCTTGACTGAATCCCTTCTTGAAGCTCAAAGCTCCTGCGATCTTAAAGGCCATATCTGATGAGTCTACCTCGTGAAAAGAACCGTCGTAGAGAGTGACCCTTAAATCGACTACGGGATAGCCAGCCAGAATGCCTTCACTCATTGCTTCCCGAATACCTTTTTCAACTGCAGGAATGTACTGGCGGGGCATTGCTCCACCGGTAATTTTATTAACGAACTCAAAACCCTGACCCCGGGGAAGAGGTTCAATCTCAGTCCAGGCATCCCCATACTGTCCCCTTCCTCCAGACTGCTTCTTGTATTTTCCCTGGGCTTTGGCCCGAGAGCGGGTGGTTTCCTGGTAGGGGACTTTAGGTGTTTTTAATTCTACTTCAACTCCGAATTTTCTCTTGAGCCTCTCCGTAGTTACCTCCAGGTGACGTTGTCCCACTCCCGAGAGGATTATCTCCTTGGTTTGCTGCTCCCGCCGGAGCTTAAGAGTGGGGTCTTCCTCTTGGAGCTTGGCCAGGCTGGTGGTGATCTTCTCTTCATCCCCTTTACCTTTGGGCTTAATAGCGAAGGAGATTGCTGCGGGCGGAAAGGTAAGGGGGTCGAAAATTATGGGATCTTCTTCATCGGAGAGGGTATCGCCGGTGGAGGTAGCGCGGAGCTTAGTTACGGCAGCGATGTCTCCGGTCACTGCCGGATTCATTGCCTCTTGCTGTTTCCCCACCAGTTGGAAGATTTGTCCTATCCTCTCCTTCACCTGCTTGGAGGAGTTGAAAAGATTAGAGTCAGAATTGAGCTCACCGGAATAAACCCGAAAGAGGGAAAGCCTTCCCGCATAAGGGTCAACAATGGTCTTGAAGACCAGAGCAGAGAAGGATTCCTGGGGATCAGGCCTGCGCTCCTTAACCTCATTGGTAGAAGGTTTCTTCCCCAGGACTGCGTCCCGATCCAGGGGAGAAGGCAGGAGGTTAATTATTGCTTCCAGCAGGGGCACCATCCCGATATTTTTTTCAGCGGAGCCGCAGCAGACCGGGATTATTTTTCGGGACAGTACTGCTTGGCGTAGGTAGGGATCAAGCTCCTTCCCTTTCAGCTCCTCTGCTTCAAGATATTTCTCTAAAAGCTCATCATCGGTTTCGGCAATGGCCTCTGCCATCTTGTCGCGATAGTTCTCTACCTCAGCAGTCATCTCCGAGGGAATCTCCCCTTGCTGATATTTTCCTGACGCATTACTCTCGTAGACAAGGGCCTTTAGCTGGATTAAATCAATTATTCCCCTGAATGACTCGGCAGCTCCGATAGGTAGCTGCACAGGAGTGAACTTACGCCGTAGCTTTTTTTCCAGGTCTTCAAGAGTCTTGAAAAAATCAGCCCGTTCCCGGTCCATCTTGTTGATAAAGGCAATAAGGGGAGTTTTTGATTCTTCCGCATATTGCCAGACCTTCTCCACCTCTACCTTTAGCTCCGAGAGAGAGCTGAGAACCATTATTACCCCATCAATTGCCCGAATGCAATTTTTGGTATCGGTGAGAAAGTCCAAGAAGCCAGGGGTATCGATCAGATTGAACTTCTGCTTTTTCCAAGGAAAAGAGGCAATTGTTGAGTTGATACTGAGCTTGCCCCGGATCTCCTCGGGTTCAAAATCGAAAAGGGAGCTTCCGGCATTGACCCTTCCCATGCGCTTGGTAGCCCCGGCATTGAAAAGGAGGGCTTCCGCAACCGAGGTCTTACCTGCTCCTGGGCCTCCAATAATCCCTACATTTCTTAGATCTTTGGTCTCAAAGACTTTCATCATCTTAATTAATAATATATTATTTCATTATAAAAAGTCAAGGGAAATCAAATCGGAGTTTCCGCGTCGGTCAAGAGTTCCCTATCCTGGAACGACCAAATCCCAATGACAAAATCCCAATAATCAATCAATATTTTGCGTTTTGCATTTTGCATTTTGCAATTCGCCTCTGGCGGATCAGAATTCCTCTCGAATATGATCCGCAATCCTTCCAGGGTTAAAAACTCATCTATTTCGTCAACGATCCGAGAATCTTGGGCTACAAGCTTTGCCAGTCCTCCGGTAGCCACCACCTTGGGGTTAGAATTGACCTCCTTCTTGATCCGATTGATGATGCCTTCGATCAACCCCATATAACCATAAATAATTCCTGCCTGCATACTTTGAATGGTATTCTTTCCAATTACGCTCTTGGGCCTAATCAGCTCAACCCGAGGAAGCTTGGAGGCTGACTGAAAGAGAGCCTCACTGGAGATCAGTAGCCCAGGGGCAATGCTCCCTCCCATATACTCTCCCTGGGCAGATATGTAGTCAAAGGTAGTGGCAGTCCCGAAGTCGACGATAATAAGGCTGGTCTTATATTTTTCATAGGCACCTACTGCATTAACTATCCGATCAGCCCCCACTTCTCGAGGGTTATCCACCTGAATGCGGATCCCGGTCTTGATCCCGGGACCAACCACCAAGGGTCTGATATGAAAATATTTTTTCCCCATTTCTTCCAGGGTAATTAACATAGTGGGCACTACACAGGAAATAATAAGATTTTTGACTTTCTGGGTAGAGATTTTCTTAAAGCGAAACAGGTCCTTTATCAGGATAAAGTACTCGTCAGGAGTCTTTTCCTTATCGGTTGATAGGCGCCAGTTCTCCACCAGCTTTGTGCCCTCATACACGCCCAGAACAGTAGTAGTGTTACCGACATCGATAGCGAAGAGCATCTTCTTAAACCCTCAAGGTTACATTCCCCGTCATGATCCTCTCCACCCGACCATTGGAGAGGCGGAGCAGGAGGGCCCCCTTTTCGTCAATGCCCTGAACCTCTCCTGAGGTAATCTTTTCAAAGGAAGAAATCTGAACCAATTTTCCCTGGAGCAGGGATAGCTTGGTATATTCGTTGCCGATCCCACTGAATCCTTTAGCCATCCATAAATTATAATATCTTTCAATCTCTTGATAAAGGCATCTGGTGAATTGAGTGAGCGAAATATTCCCTCCGGCTTCTTCCCTGAGCGAGGTAATTGAGCTCAGAAGCTCTCGGGGAAAGAGTTTTAAGGGAGCGTTGATGTTGACTCCGATCCCTAAAATAATAAAATTAAGGGTACTGCCTTCGCAGTCCATCTCAGTAAGGATGCCCGCCACCTTTTTGCCGTGGATTAAGATATCATTGGGCCATTTGATCCCAACGTTTACCCCGTTAGCGATCCACCTCTGGCGGATTTGTCTCTGGGATGAACCCCGTAAAACCCTTGCCCCGATGTCCATCGGGGTGAATCTCTTACGGGGTGAGCTTCTAACGGGGTTTGCCCCTATGGTTTTGGCAATGGCTTTGGCAGTGGCCACCGCTGCCATCAGGGTTACTTGAGGGGCTGATGAGGAGGAGATTTGCGGCCTTAAGATGATCGAGGTGTAGAGATTTCCTGGAGGAGACTGCCAGGACCTTCCCATTCTCCCCTTCCCTTTGCTCTGAGAGTCAGCGATCACTACCGTTCCCTCATTAGCTCCCAGCTCAGCTAATTTGCGGGCAGCAATGTTGGTTGAATCAATCCGCACAAAGAAATGAATCTGCTTCCCAACGAATCTGGTATTAAGTCCTCGTTTGATCTCACCAGGGATTGGCAGCTCCGGGGAGGGGAATAGTTTCTTGCCGGCATATACTTTCAAACTAAGTTCTGTGATTCTATTATTTCATTGATCATATTCCGGAACTCCACAACACCGCTGTCGGGAATGATGATGAAGTCTTTATTACTCCCGACCTTTTCTGTAATCTTTAAATATACTCCATTAGGGTTCGATTTCAAATCGAAGAAGAACATTTTATTCTTTATCGGGAGTTTCTTGCTGAGAATTTCTTCATCCATTTCTTACCTCCTTTTTTTATCCGCCACATGCGGATTAGCTTATACCTCTGTAAGCTCCATACTTATATCTACTGCCCGAGCTGAGTGGGTTAGGGCTCCGATGGAGATGAAATCTACACCGGCTCTGGCTATTTCCCCAACATTTTTTAAGGTTACCCCTCCCGAAGCTTCGATGGATGCCCGTTTATCAATGAGTTTGACCGCAGCTTCGATGGAGTCCAGACTCATGTTGTCGAGCATTATTATCTCGGCTCCGGCTTCCACTGCCTCTTCAACTTCCTCCAGGCTTTTAACCTCGACTTCTATCCTTAGGGTGGGAGGAATATTGCTTTTTGCCCTTTGCATGGCCTGGGTAATTCCCCCGCAAGCCCGGATGTGGTTATCCTTGATCAGCAATCCATCAGAGAGGCAGAAGCGATGGTTGCTCCCTCCCCCAACTCTGACTGCGTATTTTTCCAGAGTTCGCAGCCCCGGGGTAGTTTTCCGGGTATCGAGGATCTTGATTTTATAGTCCTTGACCGCATCCACGAACCTGCGGGTAAGGGTAGCTATCCCGGAAAGATGTTGAAGGAAGTTCAAAGCCACCCGTTCACCAGTTAAGAGGTCGGTTAGCTTTCCCCTGAGGGTAGCGATGGTTTTCGTGGCTGAAATCCGCTCGCCATCCTCAAAACACCTCTCGAAAGTCACCTCCGGATTCAAGGTATGAAAGACCAGAGCGGCAACATCAATGCCTCCTAAGATAAACTCTTCCTTAGCAATTATTTGAGCTTTGCCGGTGGCCTGGACAGGGATAAGGCACCGGCAGGTAATGTCACCCTGGCAGAGATCCTCTTCAAGATCGAATTTAACCAGAGAGCTAATTTGAAACATACCCATGACCCTCTTACTATATTATGGCTAGTTTCCTTTCAATTGGCTCATCCCGGATTGTTGTGGGTAAAAAATCAAAATGACAAAATCCAAATGACAAATGAATGACAAAATCCAAATATCAAAACTTATTTGTCATTTGAACTTTGGGTTTCATTTGAACTTTGAGCTTTGGCATTTGACATTAGATCTTCTTCCTCTGCCAATGACAATTTTGTGGATGAATTCTATCTATCCACTATATTCCGTGAAGAGCCTTTTAATTCTTCCATCTTTTTCAAACTCATCCCAAGTCTTTCCTGCTTTTCCTTCAACTCTTTAGCCTTTTCCTCCTCCTTTTTAATTATTTCCCGAGGGGCCTTCTGGAGAAAGTCATCATTAGAGAGTTTTTTGCTTACCAGTTTTAAGTTCTGACCAATTTTGTCCAGCTCTTTATTCAGTCTCTTTTTTTCGCCCCCCAGGTCAATCATTCCTTTTAAGGGGATATGAATCTCTATATCTTTGACTACCTGAGTTGCGGCCGCTACCGGTTTTTCATTCTCAGAGGCGAAGGTCAAACTGTCCAGCCGGGCTAAATTAATAATATAACTTTGAGTGTGTTTTAGCAAATCACGGGTCTGAGGGTCGACTACGTTCAGGATTGCCGGAACCTTCCGGGAGGGGGGGATGTTATTTTCTGAGCGAATATTGCGAATGGCAGTAACGACATCCATAACTAACTCCATCTCCGCGATTGCCTGGATATCGATCTGCCTTTCGTTACTCTCGGGATAAGGGGAGAGCATAATGCTCGACTGATGGATCGGGAGCTTCTGCCAGAGTTCTTCGGTAATGAAGGGCATAAAGGGGTGAAGAAGCCTTAATATACGGCTGAGGGTGAAAAATAAGGTTTGGCGAGCAGGCTCCCTTGTCCGGGGCTCCGCCTGTATGCTCAATGCAGGCTTGATCAGTTCCAGATACCAATCGCAGAATTCGTGCCAGATAAACTGGTAAAGGCAATCCGCAGCTTCATTGAATTTGTACTGGTCAAGTGCACTGCGCACCGTGCCAATGGTTTGATTGAGCCGAGTGATTATCCATCGGTCAGGCAGGGAAACAGGTGAAGCAGAAGATTGAAATTCCTTTACTTCATTTTCTTCAGATAAGTTCACCAGAGCAAAGCGGAAGGCATTCCAGATCTTGTTCGCGAAGTTACGGTAGCCGGCAATTCTTTCCTCCGAGAGGCAGATGTCCCTTCCCTGGGCAGCGAAGGCCGCCAAAGTGAAGCGGAGGGCATCGGTGCCATATTTGTCCATGATCAAGAGAGGATCGATAATGTTCCCTTTTGATTTGCTCATCTTTTGCCCTTCGATGTCTCGAACCAGGGCGTGGATGTAAACATCGCGGAAGGGAACTTCACTCATAAATTTAAGCCCCATCATCATCATCCGGGCTACCCAGAAAAAAAGAATATCAAAGCCAGTAACCAGAACCGAGGTGGGATAAAAAGCTTTAAGCTCCTTAGTCTTCTCGGGCCACCCCATAGTGGAGAAAGGCCAGAGTGCCGAGGAAAACCAGGTATCCAGGACATCGGTCTCCTGATTCAAATCCGGGCTCTGACAGCTTGAGCAACTGGTAGGATCCTCTCGGCTTACGGTAATCTGTCCGCATCGCTGGCAGTGCCAGGCAGGGATGCGGTGCCCCCACCAGATCTGGCGGGAGATACACCAGTCACGAATATTGTCCATCCAACTAAAGTAGGAGTTCTCCCATGATTTGGGAATTATCCTGGTTTTGCCCTTTTTTACTGCTTCAATGGCCGGCTGTGCCAGCGGCCGCACTTTGAGGAACCACTGTTTTGACACCAGGGGTTCAATCACTGTCCGGCAGCGATAACAATACCCAATGGTATGCTGATAGTCCTTTACATTTTTTAGGACCTTAGCCTTTTTTAGATCCTGAAGGAGTCTCTGCCGACAATCGTAGCGATCAAGGCCCTGGTAAGACCCGGGATTCTCGTTCATTCGACCTTTTTCATCGATTACCTGAATAAGCTCCAGATTGTGCTTGAGCCCTATTTCAAAATCGTTGAAGTCATGAGCCGGGGTAATCTTGACTACCCCGGAGCCAAAGCTCTGATCAACATATTCATCGGAGATAATGGGAATCTCCCTCTCCATAATGGGCAGCAGCACTTTTCCGTCCACCAGATGCTGATAGCGCTTATCCTCAGGGTGGACTGCAACCGCGGTATCTCCCAGCATCGTTTCCGGGCGGGTAGTAGCCACAATAATCCAGTTCTTAGCACCTTTGGGCAAGGCCTTATGCTTTCTGATAACCGGATAGGTAAGGTAATAGAGTTTCCCCTTGCACTCTTCGTGCTCAACTTCCAGATCGGAAAGGGCGGTGCGGCAGCGGGGGCACCAGTTAATGATATAATCATCCCGATAGATAAGCCCCTGTTCATAAAGGGAGACAAAGACTTCTCTCACCGCTCGGGAAAGGCCCTCATCCATGGTGAATCTTTCTCGCTGCCAGTCACAGGACGAGCCCAGCCTCTTCAGTTGGTTTACAATAGTTCTTCCTGATTCCTCCCGCCATTTCCACACCCTTTCGATAAACTTTCCCCTCCCAAGCCTCTGGCGATTGATGCCTTCCTTTGCTAATTGTTTTTCCACCACATTCTGAGTAGCAATACCAGCATGGTCGGTACCAGGCATCCAGAGAGTGGTCAGTCCATTCATTCTTTTATAGCGTACCAAAATGTCCTGAAGAGTATTATTGAGGGCGTGTCCCATATGGAGAGAGCCGGTGATATTGGGAGGAGGGATAACTATGGAAAATGGTTCCTGGTTAGAATTTTCATCAGCGTGGAAGAAACCCTCCTTTTCCCAAAATTGATACCATTTCCCTTCCACCCGGGCCGGTTCATAGGTTTTCTCTAAAATGAGCTTTTCCATAGTTAAAAGATAGTTTCAAAAAATCTCCGAAGTATGTTAGTAGGGGCAATTCATGAATTGCCCCTACAATCCTTCACAGATCCAAAGATTATATGATTCATAGAGATTCTACCTGATTTGTGCCTTAAGCATAATTTGGGATAATATTTCCTGGCAAGCCTGAAGGAAGGTCTATTTTTTATCTTGGAACTTTTTGATCTCTTCTTGGATAAGGGTCTCGGCCAAGTCAGGGACCACCTCCCAAACGATCTTTTCAACTGTCTCTCTCACGAGCTCCTTGATGATCTTATCGGCCAGCTCAGGGAGTGCCCCCCGAACGACCTTTTCGATAGTAGTTAGATCCGCACCCGGTATTTCTTCCCGGTATTGCTCCGGGGCTTCAAATTCACTAACCTCCTGGGCCTCTTCGTAGCTTGGGCTGACATCAGTAGCATTCTCCAAAGGAACTTCGGTTTCCAATCCTATTCCTTTTTCCGCTCCTACTTCCTCTCCAGAGATTGTTTCCTCATCGAACTCTGTATAGAGTTCCTCACCTTCCGTGCTCTCGGGCTCGGTAACCGCAGAGACTTCTTCTGGTGGTGCAGTTGAAATGGGGACAGCCTCAGTAAGCTTCTCGGCTGAATTAATCTCGGAAATTTCTTCTGCAATCTCCGGAGATGTCTCTCCCTCAAGGGGAACTCCCTCGGCCAGCTCTTCACCCCAGAGGTCCTCTTCCACTTCTTCTTCGGAAGGAGAGATACTTTTCCAATCTGGCTTTTCAAGGGATTCCTCTGCTTTAAACATTTCTGAAGAATCCACCAACTCCTCGAATTCCTCCATATTCCATTCCTCTTCTGAAGGAGCTTCAGCAGCAGGGACCTCTAAGGAAGGCTCGGTCAGGACCCCCTCTTCAGGTTTAGCTTCAAGGACTTCAAAATCCTCCAAGTGCTCTTCAGCCGCGGGTTTAGCTTCAACTGGAGGGGGGGCTGCCGGCCTGGGAGGGGGAGCTGCCGGCCTGGGAGGAGGAGCTGCCGGCCTGGGAGGGGGAGCTGCCGGCCTGGGAGGGGGAGCTGCCGGCCTGGGAGGAGGAGCTGCTGGCCTGGGAGGAGGAGCTGCCGGCCTGGGAGGAGGAGCTGCCGGCTTTTTTTGCTCGCTGATCAATTGATTAACCTTATCTATTAGAGTCTGGGACTCAAAGGGCTTGGTAATATAACCGTTTGCTCCGACTTGAATACTTCTCTGCTCGTCAAAGGTTTCGAAGGTTCCGGTTAAGAGTAAGACCGGAATGTCTTTAAGCTGGGGATCCTTCTTCACAATTTCGCAAACTTCATAGCCATCTTTCCCCGGCATCACAACATCAGCCATAATTAGATCGGGGTTTAGCTCTTGAGCCTTTTGGATAGCTTCATCACCGTTGCTAACCGTGGTAATGGTATAATCTTCATTAGCAAAGGTAATGGCAATAACCTTTTGAATAGTGATGCTATCATCGGCTAAAAGAAGCTTTTTAGGCATTTAGAACCTCCTTTAGCTACTGAAATGGCCGGGGCTTAGGTAATTAGACAATTCTTTAGGTTAATAAGGAAAAAATTCCTCTCCCTCAACCTTCCCACTGAGAAAATTAGATTTAAAGAACTCTTTGCTTCTCCAATCTTCTTGCTCGGTGCGCCTTTTGCCTCCTGCTTTAACCCTTCCAGTTATCCTGAATATTATAATCACACCTTATTTTTTAAGAAATACCATATAAATACAGAGGTGTCAAGGTTTTTATCCACCTTTCCGCTTTTTAACGCCTCTATGTTGTAGGGGCAGACCTCAGTGTCCGCCCGGAAAATCCGCCTAAGGTGAAGGATTCGGGCCGACTTATGTCCGAATCATAGATCCACCTTGACGATTTCATATTTCCTGGATCCCAGCCCTATCTGCTCCCCGTAATTGAGCTGGACCTCCCACTCACTATCAGGGTAGAGCCCTCGGAACTTGTCTCCTCCGGGCTCGCAGCCCTTAGATAGAACAGAATCCTGGTTACCCTCCTGGCGATTCACTAAATCAACCGAGGCCTGATCAATTGCAACCGGGTCGGTAGAGGCCAGGATCCCGATATCCCTGACAATAGGGGTATTGCTGCTGCTGAAGCAGTCACAATCAGGAGTTACCTGAATGATAAAGTTTAGGAAGGCGGATTTCTTTTCCTTTCCTTTAAGGGCACCGCAGGCATATTCTACGAGCTTTTTCTGAACCTCCTGGGTTTTCGCATCCCAACTGAACTTAATGGCCTTTTCCGGACAGACAGTAAGACATTGTCCGCATCCACCACATGTTTTAGGACTGATGTGGGCCTTCTTCTCCGAATCTTGATAAGAGATTGCTCCGAATGCACACCAGCGGGCACAAGTGCCGCAACCGGTGCAGGCCCGGGAGCTTACCCGGGGAGCAACGGTAGAATGCATATTCAGCTTCCCCTGACGACTGGCACAGCCCATTCCCAGATTCTTCAGGGCTCCCCCAAATCCTACGAGACCGTGCCCTTTGAAATGGCTGATCCCAATGATAGCATCGCTGTGGACGATTTCAGATCCTATATTTACTGAGCGGTAGATAGGCTTATTGATTTCTACCTCTACTGCCCCGATCCCCCGAATTCCATCAGCAATGACAATCGGTGCCCCCACCACCGCATAGTCAAAGCCATGTTCGATAGCGGTCTTGATATGGGAAACCGCATCCCTTCTACTTCCGAGGTAAAGGGTAGAGGTATCAGTAAGAAAGGGTTTGCCCTGACACTGCTTGACCACCTCCACAATTTTTCTGACAAAGGTAGGGCGGATAAAAGAGCTATTGCCCTTCTCTCCGAAGTGGAGCTTCAGGGCTACCAGCTCCCCCTTTCGGATCTTTGATTTCAGACTGATCTTTTCCAGGAGCATCCCCAGCTTATCATAAAGATTTAGGGTAAAGGTTGTTTTTAAATCAGAAAAATAAACCGGTACCGCCATAATGCACTTCCTTGGTAACTAATCAATGATAAGTTATGTTCCAATGATTGTCAAACTCCAGTCCAGTATCTGGAGTTCCCCTGAAAATTCGGTATTGACTCTTTATTCCCCTCCCCTGGTGGGAGGGAACTTGCCCCGATGTCCATCGGGGTAAAGGCAGGGGGATAGGCGGGGCTTTCCAGCCCCGCTATTTAGTTCCCTCTCCCCTGCCTGGGGAGAGGGGAAGGGTGAGGGGGAACTTAGATTGTAAAGACCCCCTACAAGCCCCGTCTATCCAATGTAGGGGCTGCCCCTACTTGAAGGATTTCTTGAGGAAACTCCTGGTCCAGTATTGTTTGACAGAAATTAAGAATTTTACTATCTTTAGAGATATGCCATACTGCCCTAAGTGTAGAGCGGAATATCGGCCAGGGATCAGGATTTGTGCCGACTGCAAGGTCAAGTTAATTGCCTTCTTAGAGCCGGAGGAGGACAACTGGGTCAATTTTAAGGAGATCTATATCAGTTACAATGAGCTGGAGGCCGAGCGGATCAAGGCATTACTGGAGGAGAACTGGATCGATTGTATCGTCCGCAGTATGAGGATCTCTCCTTATCCTCTCAATATCGGTAACTTTAGCGAGCACCGGATTGCGGTTGACGAAGGGAAACTTCCTGAGGCAATTGAGCTGATCAGAGAGGCAATCGCTGATGAATATATCTCCCCGAGGGGAAAATTCAAACGCAAATAATGCGTAAACATCCAAATTACTGGTATATTAGCAACTTAAGTGTAGGGGCTTGATTTATCAAGCCCGATCCGCCTGAGGCGGATTGTAAGGATGGACACAGTAACCCCCCTTTAATAAAGGGGGGGAGGGGGGATTTTAAAGAAATAGGGGACATAATTAACAATATCTCCTTTTAAGGGGCGTTGTCCCTATATTCCTGAATCCTTGACTCCTCCTGCTCCACATAGTATTTTTTACGAAGTACGGGCCCGTCCGACTTTGTGACTAAGTGAAGCTCTGCCCCTGACTCCTTTCCAGGTTAAAGTTCCTTGCATTTTTCTATTTTTTATGCAA
>JAUWWP010000473.1 GCA_030616835.1 Deltaproteobacteria bacterium
ACGTGGGGGGAAGGGTTATTGGTAATAAGAGAGTCAAGATAAGCAGTGTGGGATCAATCGATGAGGCAGTTGAGGGGCAGATTACCTTTATCGCCAGCCCTCGCTACCTGAGCAAACTCAACCAGACCAAGGCCTCCGTCATTATTGTCCCCCCGCAGGTTGAGCGGGTAAAAAAGGCTTTACTGATTAGTGAGAATCCCTATCTGGCCTGGGCCAAGATCGCTACTTTGCTGAGCCCTGAGCCTCAAGTTTCTCGAGAGGTTGCCAGCTCGGCCATCATCGCTCCCTCCGCTAAGCTCGGCCGGGATTTAAGTATTTATCCCTTCGTTTATGTGGGTGAGAGGGTTGAGTTAGGCGATCGGGTGGGGCTACTGCCCGGGGTCTGGGTTGGGGATGACTCCCGGATCGGGGAGGATTCTATTGTCTATGCCAATGCCTCTATCTATCCGGGAAGCTCAATCGGAAAGAGGGTAATAATTCATAGTGGAGCCGTTATTGGCAGCGATGGCTTTGGCTTTGTTCCGGAAGGGAAGAGGCATTTCAAGATCCCTCAGATGGGAGTAGTGGTGGTCGAAGACGATGTGGAGATTGGAGCTAATACCACCATTGATCGAGCGACTCTGGGAAAGACCCTGATCAAAAAAGGTACCAAGATCGATAACCTGGTACAGATTGGGCATAATGTGATGGTGGGAGAGAACTGTATCATTGTGGCTCAGGTGGGTATTTCCGGGAGCACCAGGATCGGAAATAGCGTGACGCTGGCAGGACAGGTAGGGATTGTTGATCATGTTGAAATCGGGGACAATGTAGTGGTGGGAGCTAAATCAGGGGTATCCAATACCGTAGCGCCGAACCAGCGGGTATCGGGTATCCCTACCATTGCCCATAAAGATTGGTTAAGGGCTAAGGCGATCTTCAGTAAGCTGCCGGAACTCCGCAAAACCCTGAGGGAATTGGAAAAGAAGGTTAAGGACCTGGGACAATGATCCATAAGACCGCCATTGTTCATCGCAAAGCACAATTAGCGGAAGACGTTGAAGTCGGCCCTTACACTATCATTGGGGAGACTGTGAAAATCGGGAGAGGGACCAGTATTGGACCCCATGTGGTTATCCAGGGATGGACCGAGATAGGAGAGGAGAACCAGATCTTTCAATTTGCCTCAATCGGTGCCCCTCCTCAACATGTGAGGTACCGGGGCGAGCGAACTCGATTAAAGATCGGCAATCGAAACATTATTCGGGAGTTCGTAACAATGAATCTCGGAACTGAGGGCGGAGAAGGAATTACTACCTTGGGGGATAATAACTTTTTTATGGCCTATTCTCATCTCGCCCATGACTGCCAAGTGGGGAATAATACCCTCTTTGCCAATTCTTCGGCCTTAGCCGGTCATGTCATCGTCGAGGACTTCGCCATTCTGGGAGGACTGGTAGCAGTTCACCAATTTGTCAGGATCGGTTCCCTGGCAATGATCGGCGGAGGATCCATGGTTCCCAAGGATGTTCCTCCCTACACCCTGGCCGTCGGGGATCGGGCAAGGCTTTACGGACTAAACCTCGTAGGACTGAAGCGTCAGGAATTCCCCGATGAGCTAATATTCAAGCTCAAGAGGGCCTACAAGATTATCTTCAATTCCAGGCTGAAGCTCAGCGAGGCGGTAAAAATGGTGCGAGAGAGCTTTGGAGATACCCCGGAGGTGAACAATTTTATTAATTTTATTGAAAACTCGAAGCGGGGAATCTGCCGGTAGCGAAGCTTGTCGGATTGTAAATTGCAAAATGCAAATGCTTGTCCTGAGCGAAGCCGAAGGGATTGAATTGGGATTTGAACCACGAACCCTTCGACAAGCTCAGGACATGTTTCACGAATTACACTAAATAAACCGAAATCCTGAGGAGCCCCGATGCCTTCACCCCGATGGACATCGGGGCAAGCCGGGGCGTCTCGAAGGATTGGGATTTGCTAATTATGATTCAGCAGGAGAAGAGAGTCTTGATTGTGGCTGGAGAGGCATCAGGAGACCTCCATGGCGCCAACCTGATTAGAATGGTCAAACAGAAAGAGCCTGAAGTTGAGTTCTACGGTGTCGGCGGCAGGAGGATGGAGGAGGCCGGAGCGAGCTTATGGTTTAATCTGGAAGAACTTTCGGTAGTAGGGCTTACCGAAATCTTTACCAAATCTGGAGCCATAATTAAGGCTCTTAGCCAACTAAAAAAATCCCTCGCAGAAAGAACACCAAACCTGATAGTCCTAATCGACTTTCCGGACTTCAACCTCATGCTGGCAAAATCAGCAAAAAAAAGATCAATCCCCGTTCTCTACTATATCAGTCCCCAGGTCTGGGCCTGGAGAAGGAAAAGAGTCAATAAAATTGCCAAGGTTGTCAACAAAATGGCAGTGATCCTTCCCTTTGAGGTTCCCATCTACCAGGAAAAAGGA
>JAUWWP010000301.1 GCA_030616835.1 Deltaproteobacteria bacterium
AAGTAAAGAGAAGTTCTTAATATGATATACTGCTCCATCATACTGAATCCTTAATGACCTTGCCATAAAGAATTTATATCAAGAAAATTATCATTTGTCAAGAATAAAGATTTGACCCCCATTACCTGAGAATAAAGATTTGACCCCCATTACCTTCCCCCATTACCATTTTACCATTCTTGGCCAACCGGTGTAAGCCTGACTCACTCGGAGAGGAGGGTTGCAAGTTCGTTTTTTGCGAAAGGATTGTTCGGCTCAATTTCCAACACCTTTTGGTACATCAGGATGGCCTGATGGTTATTACCCTGATCATGATAGCTACGGGCGAGATTTATGTAAGCGGGGACGAAATCGGGGTTAAGCCTAACTGCCTTTTTAAATTCAGTAATGGCCTGATCCATCTCCTTTAGCTTCCGGTAGATAATTCCCAGATTGTAATGGACGACAAAATTTTCAGGACTTAGGGCAATCGCTTTTTGATAATGAAGGATAGCTTGGGGGTAATCTACCTGCAGCTCGGAAAGCAGTCCCAGCTCGATATAAGCCGAGGCATGCAACCACTTCATCCCTTCGTCTGTCCCGGCTGGATCGAGCCGCAAGTCCTTCTGAAAGGCCTTGACGGCCTCTGCGTCACGACCCTGCTTCTTCCAGGGTTGGTCAGAGTGGTTATAGGTCAAGTCATAATTTTCCATGATCTCAATTACTTTTTTAAATTGCTCAGCGGCCTTCTCATACTCCGCTTCCCTGAAGTATACTGATCCAAGATTATTATGGAACAAGCTATAGTTAAGGATAGGAGACTCAGAGCTACGGAGATTCATATTTACGAATAAAGCCAGGGCAGAAAGCGGCAGAAGGGAGAGAAGGAGGGGTTGGAACTGTCTCTGTTTAAGTTTCTCAATCCACCAGAGGATGGCATAAGCGGCAAAGATTAGAAGAGGGGAGATTACCGGGAGTCGGTATCGGGAAAAGATAAAGAAGCTCACCACTGAGCCGCAATAGGCAAGGGTAAAGAGGTTAAGCAGCAAAACTGCCCCTTTTCTTCTTAAGCCCAGGCCAATCCCCAGAAGCCCCAGGGGAGCGATGATGCCAAAGATCAGGAGGGGGGCACGCAGGAGAAGGGAGAACCGGGCAAAAAAGCGGATATCCTGGTTGTCAGGGATCTCTACCTTATTCCAGAAGAGGCGGAATTTCCTGCCCAGGAGGGAAAGGTAGGCACCCGGTTGGGACCGGATGAATTTCAAAGCCTGGCTAAACCAGAAGTTAGAAACCTCCGAGGGCTTAAGCTTCCTACCGACAATCTCCTCAGCCTTTCTCCGAAAATCCTCCTCCTCAAACTCAGGAGAGCCCCGACCAAGATCTGGGGACATGTATCCTCCGGTCAGATTGAAAGGGTTATTGCCGACAAAGAAGTTCTGCCCCCCCTGAGAGGTAGTCAGGA
Source organism: Deltaproteobacteria bacterium (assembly GCA_030616835.1). GTDB lineage: Bacteria > Desulfobacterota. The sequence goes on from JAUWWP010000301.1 coordinate 1,442, forward strand.
CAAAATCTTTCCCCACCAGATAATTTCGCAGGGTAACCGGGAAGATAACAGTTGCTACACCCAGCAGAAGGTAGAGGGAATATCGGATTGCTTGTTTTTTTAGGCCTTCCCCGGAAACAATGATGATCCAGAGCAGGATAAAGGGGAGGATGAGAAGGTAATTTCCCCGCACCAGGATAGTGAGCCCAAAGAGGATGCCGGCCAGAAGCCAGAGCCGGCTTAAGGACCTTTCTTTAGCTACGATAAGGGTAAGGAGGGTCAGATCGATCAGAAAAACGCTGAGAAAGGTCTTGTTGATCTCCCCTTCATAGAAGATAAAGACCTTATAGAATGCTGCCATCAGGGCAGCCAGGAGGCCGACCCGGGAGCTAAAGGCCTTCTTACCGATGAGGTAGATTAAAATGCAATTCAGAGAGCCAATAATGAACTGAATCACCCTGACGATGGAAAGATTATGCCCGAATACCCAATAGATTATTGCCAGAAAATAGGGATAGAGAGGGGATTGGTAAAAGATCTTTGAACCTACCCAGTCGCCGCTGCTTATTTGCTGAGCCCGGGTATCATAGGCCAGTGGGTCGAGGATCAGGTTTTCAAAAAAGGGACTGTCCCGGATCTCCCCGAGATAAATCAGGCGGAGGAAAAGAGCAAGGAGGAAGAGTCCGAGAAGGAGGTAGGCCTCAGGTAATTTCCTGAATGTATCTCCTTTCTCGGCTAATCTGGTCTTGGCTTTCACTATTTAACCCGAATAATGCGTAATTGTAGGGGTTCGATTCATCGAACCCGATCCGCCTTAAGTTTTTTACTCATATACGAATTGTATTTAGGAATTAGCTCTGATTCAGGATCCAGAGGATAGCAAAGGTCACAATGGCGGACTCACAGATTGCCGCGCCAATGCCAGCTCCGAGGTGAAGCCTTTTGTTGTTTCCTCTCCAGGCTCCCAGGATCAATCCCATCGCCGCTCCGAAGGTAATACAGGCCAGAGTGTTCCTTTTTCCCATCAGGAGAAAATCATACGGATTAGGATAAAGGGTAGGGTAGTTGGGTAGATAACCGAGCAGATGGGCAATCACCAGGGCGGCGTAGGCTAAGGTCATAAAAATCGCAGCAACAAATACCCCGCTCTGAAACCTTTTAGGAATCTTTCCATCCACGGTAAAATTGGAAACGATGCTGAATATGGTGAGATTGATCAATAAGGTAACCAGGATGATCAACCAGGCTAAAAAATCCGGGGTCAGGTGTTCTTTAATGGTCATCGTTTCACCTCAATAGATAAGATTCAAGGATTTGTCCGTTCTCCGAGCAGAACTACCACGAAGGACGAAATGATTCAAGTCCCTGCTATTCCCTGCTATTCCTTGCTACCCCCTGCTATTCCCTGAAGTAAAGGATTAGAAAGTGACATCCTCTTCGACCCGATATTCCCCCTGCCACTGCTTCAGATGAACCGAGGTTTTATCTTTATTATAGCGAACCAGGGCATAGGTTAGTTTGGTAGCCCGTCCCAGGTTTCCCACATCCAGGCTGGTGATATCATTCCAGGTGCCGGTGTTAAAATAGTGCTTTCCATCCAGAAACTGCTTGTGAATAACTTTATGATTATGGCCCAGGATCACTGTGTGATGGTTGGTGTTAAGCAGGATATTTCTGGCTGTTCTTTCCATGGTATTGTGCAGGGTGGCCTCCTTAACATTTTCCCAGGTGAAACTGAATTTCTTCCGCCGATGGGGATCCCGAGAGAAGCGATTCTTCAGGTTGAACAAAATCAGGCGGACAATAGTGGTAAGGGCGAAGCGGGTATCATTTAACAGTGCCCACCTGAGATAAGCACGGAAGGGCTTGATTTTGTCAATATAATGGCGCTCCTTTTTCATCGGGGAGAGAAAATCGATCACAAAATAGCCGGCCCAGGGTAGATCCAGAACCGGCTCCGGGGTTCCCTTCAATCTAATCCCCGGATTTTCAGGGTCAAAAAAACACAGGGTCTCACACTGATGACCGTGCTCCACCCAGATGCCGTCAAGGGAGTAGTAATGTGGGTAAAAGCAGATCCGCTCGGCAATTGAAGCATTAGAAGTGAGCCTCTCCTTCACCGCCTCCTGTACCCCCGGCCAGCTCAGGCCCTGGTCGTGATTTCCGATGATAAGAGCTAAGCTGTGTCGGGAACTCTCCATAAACACCCGGAGGGTATCAAAAACCGCTAAATGTCCCTGCATTATTTTTTCGATTGTCTTTACACTGATCTCTTCGGTAATCCTAGTGGGGAGCTTATCTTCACAATCTACCTGGAGCATGTTGAAGAAATCGCCGTTAATAATCAGCTCTACCTGGTATCCCTGATAATCCCCGCCACTATAATGGCGCAGAAACTCAATAAATTTCTGATCATAGATAAAGTCCTCCATCAGGTTTACCGAGCCGTCCTCAAGAAGTCGGCCTTTCCCCAGGTGAAAATCACTGAGAATTAGTTTAATCTTTTTCGTGCCTTTCCAGAGCATCTTTCAAAAAAAGTCCCTGGTGCTCAGTTCAATTCATAGAAGAGCTTC
>JAUWWP010000061.1 GCA_030616835.1 Deltaproteobacteria bacterium
TATCCCGGGTTCAGAGGGTTCAGAAGGTTCAGAGGATTGAGGATGAGAGAACTTCATAGAACAAAAAAGATAATTATGCATATAGTAGTGTCATAAATACAGACTAATAAAAAAATTCTAAGCACTAAGCACCAAATCCTAAATAATTTCAAATGATCAAAATCCAAAATTCAAAACCCCTGTTCCGAGCTTGCCGAAGGGATTGTTTTAAACATTTAATATTTGGATTTAGAATTTGTTTAGGATTTAGGATTTGGGATTTAGAATTTATTACATAACGATATATGGAATATTATCCGCAGATATTTAAGATGCTTTATATAAAGAATCAAAAGGGAATCGCGCTGCTCATTGTCCTTATGGTTATTTCCATCCTGGCGGCAATTATTGTTGAGTTCAGCTACTCAGCCCGGGTGAGCTTGAATATCGTAGGCAATCAGAAGGATGAGCTTAAGGCTTACTATATCGCCCGGGCCGGGATCGAGGCATCAAAGGTCCTTCTGGATTATGATAAAAATAAAAATGCGGACTATATCGTAAGCGGAGAAGATGCGGATCCGGAGGTGGAAACCTGGTCCCAGGTAAGGGCACTTGCCTCTACCGAATTCGGTGGGATACCCATAGGTGACGGGATATTAGTGGGAGGGATTACCGATGAGAGCAGTAAGATAAATATTAACCGATTGGTTTATAATAAAGAAGGGAAAGCTTTAGATGAAAACAGTGCGGCTAGAAAAACTGCTAAAAAAAGGGTAATAAAACTCCTCGATAGTGTCTTAGGTGATGAAATTGATGCAGAGCCTGAGGATATAGCCGATAATATTAGAGACTGGATTGATCCTGACGACGATGACGGAGATGCTGAAGATGATTATTATCAGGGACTAACCCCTCCCTATGAGTCCAAGGATGCCCCGATCAACTCTATCAGTGAGCTCAAAATGGTCAGGGGTATCAATGATACTATCTACGAAGCAATTGAGAAATACTTTACCCCTTACGGCGAGGATAAGGTCAATATCAATACCGCATCCCTGGAGGTTATCCAGGCAATAAATGATACATTGGGAGAGAAGAATAAATTGAAAGACAATGTCCTTGAGAATCTGAAGCTGAGTCCATCCGATCCGGAAAGGCAGTATTACACTAAACCTTTCCATTCCGCATTTGGTGTCTCCAGCAACTATTTCTCCATTAAATGCATCGGGATCGTTAATCTGGGCAAAAAGACCGAATATTCCAAGACCATCAGGGCGATCGTTAAGAGAGAGGGACCAGCTAAGAAAAACCCCTCGGAAGATATCCCCCCGATCGAAGTGCTCTACTGGAGGGTAGAGTAATGGCAATGACCAATTATTTTACTGAACTTCCCCGAAAAATCAGTCGCTGAATTAAAATTCCTATTTAATTTCAATTAGTTAGATGAAATGGCAAGTGGAAAGGCCTATCCTTCGCAAGCTCAGGACAAGTTTTTTAAAAAATGGGGAAACTTTCGCCTGTTTTTTTCCGGAATTTCCTCAAAAATCCTTCAAGTAGGGACAATTCATGAATTGGCCCTACATTGGATAGCCGGGGCTTTCAAGCCCCGGTATTTAGTCCGCCTCAGGTGGCTTGTAGGGATGGACCCCAGTGTCCACCCCCTATTAGGGCTGATAGAGACATTGGCCCCTATATTATTTTTATTTGTCCGCCTTAGGAGGACCAAATCCCAATAAACAATAAAATAATCTAAATTCTACTATCAATAATCTACAATCTAATTCTATCCGCCTCCGGCGGATTATTTTTCTAATTATTTCAGATAGTTATATCATTGGGAGAGGAAAAGCTCAGGAACCTCCTTTAAAATTATCCTAATCAGTGGCTATGATTTCCATAAAAATTCAATAATATTCGATTTTTGCTTGACAAGCATATTTTAACTATGTTAGAAAAGCTTGGATTGCCTTATTTATTGAGAATTTCGGCGGGCTTGGCCTTTTAGCTTTTCGAGGGGAGTAAAGGTGCAGCACTTTGTGCTCAGGGAATTGCCTCTCCCTTTAGAATATAGGGAGTTTTTTACCCAATTTCAGGGACTAATTAGTAGACGCTTTTCTTAGCTTGTCTAAGTAAAGCGTCTTTTTTTGAAAAGGGTATATTTATTGTCGTGAGGGTTTTAAATGAAGTTTAAGGCTGACGATAACTTTGGGAGATTAAAATGAAGAAAATCCTTATCTTTAGCATGGTAGCGATTCTTCTGGTAGCTTTCTCTGGGCTGAACTATGCTGTTGCTTCAGGTGGAATTATGGTAGCTCAGGAAGAAGTAGAGGAAAAGGCAAAGGAGGAGGCGGAGAAGAAGGCGAAGGAGGAGGAAGCGAAGAAGGCTAAAGAAGAGAAGGCGAGGAAGAAGGCCGAGGAGAAGGCCCGGAAGGAAGCGGAGAAGAAGGCGAAGGAAGAAGAGAAGGTAAAGAAGGTAACCGAGAAGGAAGTGGAGAAGAAGGCGAAGAAGGAAGAGAAGGCGAGGAAGAAGGCGGAAGAGAAGGCCCGGAAGGAAGCGGAGAAGAAGGCGAAAGAGGAGGAGAAGGCGAAGAAGAAGGCCGAGAAGGCAAGGAAGAAGGCTGAGGAGAAAGCCAGGAAGGAAGCGGAGAAGAAAGCCAGGGAAAAGGTGCCACCCGTTAAGAAGGCAGTTCGCCCCTATGCTGCGGCAATAGGGGGCAGGACCGGGCTCATCCGTACCCTTTCGGCTAAGACCCTGAATCAGGGTATTTACAACCTCAATACCCACCTTGAGTATTTTTATTCAAAAAGACGTCTCAGTTATGTAGAGCCTGATGACTTTCCCAAACCTGAAGACTTTCCCGATTATGAAGGCATTATTGAGATTACTCCTACTAAGAAAAGCCAGCGGCTCGAGGGATCAGTGGGAATAAGCTACGGGGCTTACCAGTGGAAGAGATACCCACTGAGTCTGGAGATCTCCTTGGGAATTATTGGCTACGCCCATTCGCTTACTGATGTAGAGGGAAGAAAGTCCTTGGTTCAGTCGCTGGGTGACCTGGAGCTGGGGGCAAAGCTGGGCTACGGGCTGGATGAGGGTATCGGGATAGGATTTGACACCACCCTTCAACTGTTAAGTAAGTCAGGAGATTTGTGGTACAGAGGAGAAGCGACCAGCGCTGGGTTTAGGTTACTATCCACCTTTGAGCTGGCTGAAATCAAGAACTTTCCTTTCGAGAACTTTCCTTTGACTATCCATCTTAACCTTGGCTGCCACCTCGATAATTCGAAGAATCTGCGGCCCACGGCTCTTTATTACATACCCGAGGCTGAGTACGCTCAGGGAATCATTCGCGATAGCCAGTTCCTGTTTAACTTCGGCGCCGAGTATCCCCTCACCGAAATTAAGCGGATTAAGCGTGCATTGAAAGTTGAGCAGCTTGATTTCATTCTCGAATATTCGTTTGAAGACATCTTTGGTCGCAGTTTTACTGAAAGCCCTCAACAAATTACTTTAGGCCCCCGGGTTTTTCCTTTAAAGAATAAGAACCTGGCCGTTGATCTTGCGGTTGATATCGGGCTTCCTAAGAAGGTGAGTGCTGAAGGAGGTAAGATATGCTCGGAGCCGGCGTGGAGGATAATCTCCGGACTGAGCTACAGTTTCCCTGCTGCACCAGAGGTTGCCCGGCCGACTACCGGAATGATTGCCGGGAAGGTATTGGATGCTAAAACCGGCAAGCCGATTAAGGAGGCAATAATCTCCTTCCCGGGAACTGCCTTGAGCAATATTTTGACCGATGACAAAGGCAGATATACCTCGTGTGAGATTGAAGCGGGTGTTATTGAAGTAATAGCTTCCCGGGATGGATACCTGTCCCAGACAAAGAAGGTGATGGTTGAAGCAGCAAAGACCGTTACCCAGGATTTTAAGCTGAAAAAGCTTATTAAGGTTGGAATCCTGAAAGGAAAGGTAACCGACACCAGGATCAGGCCCCTGGCCGCGGTTATCTCCTTTGACAAACCGATTGCCTCCGCGGCCACCGATCCCAAAACCGGGGAGTATACAATCAAGCTTCCTCCGGGAAAATATAAGGTTACTGCAACGGTTGAGGGATATAAGCCGCAGACCAAGCCGGCAATAATTAAGGATAAGAAGGTAACTCGGGTTAACTTCGTCTTGGAGGCTATTGCCCGGATCGGGGAGCTGGAAGGAAAGGTAACTAATGAAAAGGGGAAGCCCCTTGCTGCCCGGGTAAAGGTTGATGTGAAAGGCATACCTCCGATGGCTACTGATCCAAAAACCGGTATTTATCGCGGAAAGCTTCCGGCGGGTGCCTATCAGGTGACTGCCGAGGCCAAGGGTTACTCTTCCCAGACCAAGCCGGCAGCTATCAGGGATAAAGAAAAAACGATCCTGAATTTTGTCCTTAAATTAAGGGTAGCTCCTCCGGTCAAGAAGCCACTGGCAGTTCTTCGGGCAAAGAAGATTGAGATTCTCAAGAAGATTCATTTCGAGACCGGAAAGGCCGTGCTCCTTCCTCAGTCTTACCCAATCCTGGATGATGTGGCCAAGATACTCATCGAGCATTCCCGGATTAAGATTCTGGTTGAAGGCCATACTGACAGTGTGGGCACCGATGCCTATAACCTGAAGCTCTCGCAGAATCGGGCAAATAGTGTGATGAAGTATCTCCTGAATAAGGGGATTCCTGGTGCCCGATTGAAGGCAGCGGGTTTTGGGGAGTCTACCCCGATAGCGGATAATTCCACTGCCTCCGGAAGGGCAAAGAACCGAAGGGTGGAGTTCACCATCATCAGCAGATAAGCCGGTTCACGGCAAACGCAAGGTAATTTGGGTTGTTTCTCAGTTCAACTTAGTTCCTTCTCCCCTTGGGAGATAAGGTTAAGATGAGGGGTAACTATATAGAACAACAAAAGTAATTGTGCATAGATGGGAGAGTTATAAATAAAGACAGATGAATAAATTCTAAGCACTAAGCACCAAATCCTAAATAATTTCTAATGACCAAAATCCAAAATTCAAAACCCCTGATCCGAGCTTGCCGAAGGGATTTTTTTGAACATTTGATATTTGGATTTAGAATTTGTTTAGGATTTAGGATTTAGGATTTTATCAGTATCAGTATAATGTATGAAATATTATCCGCAAATTTAGTAACTTAATTTATATCGTTATGTATTAATTAAGACTATTGCTTGATACTCCGCAGTTCGCTGCGGCGAGGTTTATATAATCCGCCTTGGGCGGATTAACGAGAAATAAAAGATGCAAAATATCTTTAGAAAAAGATCCTTCTGGGTGGCATTGATCCTAATCCTCCTCCTGATAGGTCTCTCAGCCGGTTATTTTATTAAGAAGGAAAGGGTGGAGCCGCTGGTTTCCCGGGAGGAGGTAAAAGAAGAGACTCTGGTCAGGGAGGAGATAGAAGAGGCTCTGGTCAGGGAAGAGGCCCGGGTTCCCGCGATGGCTGTGGCTGCCAGGGCTATCTGCCCCACCATTGAGATTGTCTCCCCCAAGGATGAGATTCTACTTATCGATATCGATGACAGCAATCCCGAGAAGAAAGGCTATCAGATTCGGGTTATGGTAAAGACCGATGCCGAAGAGGGCAGGGCGGTTTTTTTGAAAATCAATGAGCTGGGTCCGATATCCACCGCGGTCAAGAAGGGCTCCGCTTTCTTCAAGGAAGTGGATTTGATGGAAGGGCCCAATACCATAGTGGCCACCGTTACCAGCGAAAGCGGTTGTATCGGGGAATCCCGGCCGGCAAGGGTAGTGGTAGATACCCGGGCTCCCCTAATCAAGATCCTCTCCCCGGTTGATGGTGTAATTGTTAATAAGACTGATATAACCATAACCGGAGAAGCAAGGGATGAGGGCAGAAAGGTAATGTTTGTCTCGGTGAACCAGGTAAGGGCCGAGCTTAAGGGAGAGAGATTTAAAGCAATTCTTGCCTCTCAGCCTCCGGGGCCTCTGGAGATAACCGCTACCGCCGGGGATAGGTTGGGCATGGTAGGGACAGATACTATTAGAGTTACCATTTCTCTGGATAAGTCCTTCATTAACATTACCTCTCCCCGGGAAGGGGAGGGACTCAGCACCCCCAGTCTGGTAGTAAAGGGAGATTTTGGGAACTTTTCCCACCCGGCAAGGGTGAAGGTAGCAGTGAACGGCAGGCCGGCGGAGATCGATCTCAGGAATAGTGAGTATTCCCTCACCTTAACCGGTCTTTCCGACGGAAAACAGACAATAACTGCTGTTGCTACCGATGGAGTCATTACCGCAAAGGCAATAAGGAATATAATTCTGGATACCCGGGCACCCTCAATCAGGATTGATGCCCCTTTAGATAATGAAATTTATAATGTTCCTACTATAGTCGTCAGGGGCTCGGTTAATGATCCCCGGCCGGGCTCGGGGATTGAGTCAGTAACCGTGAACGGGTATGAGGCAACCGTGTTCGAGGGAAGGTTTTCTTCCACCTTGAGCGATCTCGGACCCTGTTTTGTTGAGCTGGAGATAACCGCGGAGGCAGAAGATAATGCCGGGAACCTGGCGAACTCGGAGACGGTGATAATCATGGTTGATACCGAGGTCCCGGTGGTAAATGTCACTTACCCGGAGAAGGAATCGTGCCTGAATACTCCTGAGGTCGAGGTTAGAGGAGTTGCCGCTGAGACCTGCAGTGGGATCAACTGGGTGGAGGTTAATGAGATCCCGGCTGCGATTGAGGGTGGTATTTTCAGTGCCATCCTTCCCGGTGGCGCCTGCATCGATCCCTTGAAGATAACTGCCGTCGCTGCAGATTGGGCAGGCAATCGGAGGTCTTCAGTGCCGATTGAGGTAACTGTGGACAGCGAGGTACCCGAGGTTCTGATTGATTGCCCCCTGGAGGAGGAGACTATATCCGATTCCAAGACAGTAAAGGGCACAGCCAGGGATGTCTGTTCCGGGGTAGATTCGGTAATGGTAAATGGCCGAGTTGCTTCATATAGACCGGATACCGACAGCTTCAGTATTGAGCTAACAGGCCTGGAGGATGGTAATCTTGAACTGGTGGCGTTGGCAACGGATCGCTGCGGTAATCTCGGTAGCTATTCGCTTATCGTTCCGGTTATTACCGGGGCGCCTGCATTGACTGTACTTTCTCCCTCGGATGGTCAGGTGTTTACCACCCCGGAGATACCAATCAGTGGGAGATTCCGCAACTTTCCGAACCCGGATGCTGTAACGGTTACTGCGGTGGTGGAGGGATGCCCGGAGATTGCGCTCCAGAAAAGCGGAGATCTTTTTGAGGGGATATATCCTGTGTGTAAGGAAGGTAGGTCTTTGACCATTCGGGTTACGGCAACTGACGGTTCCAGCAATCCTTCAGATACTGTTCACATTACCGTAGATCAAAGCGATCCCGTGGTAGAAATCACATCCCCTCTCCCCGAAGAGGTGGTTCAATGTCTGAGTTTTGTTGTAAATGGTAAAGCCTTTGATGCTATCTCAGGAGTGGCATCGGTAACAGTCAATGGAGTAGCGGCGGCTGGTCCACCTTTCGATCCGGGCAGAACCGGTAGCTGGGCGGCAACTCTTGAAAATCAGTTGAATGAGTGTAGCTTAACCATACAGGCCACAGCAGAAGACGGAGTGGGTCGCAGGAGCAGCGAGACATCTATTCCCATCCAGTGTCAGCCTGTTATCCTTCCCCCCTGTTCTGCCACTGGAATTTACGGCATCGACGATCCTGCCAATGGCACGGTTTGCTATGATCTAATCAATGGAACTGATTGTTGTAGCGACGAGAATGTAATAGATTTCGGTGTTCCTTATGTGGGAATGTTCGGGATTGGGAGCGCCCTATGCTTCAGGCCTGGAGATAGGATTACCCTGCCCATAAATGCTTATGTAGGGGATGATTCGATACTCCTTGCCTGGCATATTACATTAAAATATGACAAAGAAGTGCTGATTAACCCCCGGGTAAGTTTAAGCGATAGCTGCCTTCCCGATCCCTATTATACTGCGGGGAGGGGAACAAGCAGAACTATTAGGTTCTGGCCTAATGACCCCAGGCCAGCAGTTATGGTGACCACTATTGTCAGCAGCACGGAGCCCACCGGGCAGAGAAACCTGGTCAATGTAGCCTTCACTATCTCCCCTACTGCAGGGACTGCAGGGCCAGATGTCTATCCAATTACTGTAGAAATTAGAACCTTCTCTGCTCATGAAGGAGTAAAAGAAAATGAAAGGGGCATACCGGCTGTTGAAGATTTTAATCTCGAGAGAAACCCTTGTTCTGGAGAGGTAATAGTTGTTCCTTAGATGTTACGCTGGTTTTCTGATAGCTCAGGTCGAAAACAAAGATTTTAGAGTTAATGAAAAGATTATTTAGTATCTATTTTCCACTAATTCTCTTCTCTCTTGGGCTCTTCACGGCCTGCGGCCGCACCCCGACAAACCTTCCCGAGCTGAGTATCAAGCAGCCTTCGCCCGGGAGTGAATTTATTTCGGGGGAACCAATAACAATCGTCATCTCCTGCCTGGGCCGGGAAAGCGGGATCTACCCGGACACCCTGAGGGTTAGAGTCTTACGAGATGGATCAGACATTTACCGTCAGATTCCCTTTACCCGGGCCCTTGAACTTAATCCCAACGGCTCGGTTTACTCATTGACCGTTAGTAGCTCTACCCGCAGTCCTACTGTTTATCTGCCAGGTAACTATACCATCCGGGCCTCCATCGATAACTCCTGGGGGAGGGCAAGTGATGAAGTGTCATTTAGGGTAGAGGGAGTTGCCGCAATTACCATTACCGACCCGGTTGATGGGCAGACATTCTGTACCTCGGTGGTTGATGTAACGGTGAGCACATCGGCCCCGGCTGGTACTACCATTACTTTACTGGTTGATGGGAATACTGTTGAGCAAGATCCCCTTCTTGCCCCTCCATCCTATACTTTTACTGGCGTAATAATACCGGAGGGGTGGCATACATTGCAGGCAACGATTCCGACTCCGACCGGTGTTTCAGTTTCAAATATAGTTAATGTTTTAATCGATCTTTCTCCTCCAGACGTAAATATTACTCAGCCCAATGACGGTGATACCATCTGTACTACCACAGTGGTGATAAATGGTAGCTGTATTGATGTCGGGGTCGGGGTATCTACATGCGTTGTCGCGGTTAATGGATTAGGCGGCGATATGTCGGACGGGAACGAGACCATTATTGTTCCCGGGAGCGGGGTGTATACTGCCACGCTTACCGGGATTGATAGCTGTGGTTATGGAGCCACGACCACTATCTCTTTTTCGGTGGATGTAGATCCTCCGGTGGTGGTTATCACTGAGCCTCTTGATGGTGCTACCCTGTGTAGCTCGACAGTGGTAGTGGATGCCGACTGCAGTGATCCGATTGGCTATGGTCTTGCTCCGGTGGGTGGGTGTCAGGTGAGCGTGGCTGAGCTTGATGGTGGCGCCTGGTACGATGCGCCCCACACCTATCTTGGGGTAGGTTCCGGTCTTTATAATGTAACTGCCCGGGCGACTGATCAGTGCGGTTGGACGGCAACGGATACCAGCACCTTTGAGGTGGATGTCACTCCGCCGATCAGCTGGGCTATTCCCAGTGGTGGACTCTATACTTATGCGGTGACAGTGACATTGTCTGCCAATGACAACCAGGATCCCTCCCCGGCTATATATTTTGACGAGAACGAGACAGGGATTTTTATACTTTATCCTGGCCCATTTTTAATAAGTACAACCACTACCCTGGATTTCTACGCGGAAGATTACTGTGGAAATATAGAGGCGCCACCCAACCGGGAAGTTTATACATTTACGGGGGCTATAGTGGGTATCACTACCCCGGCGCCGGGTGAATGCATCAATACGATGTCGGTTACCGTTACCGGCAGTTTTGAGGGTTTTTCTGGTATTGAGGAGGTTGATGTATTTGTCAATGGGGTGACTGCGGTGGTGGCGCCACCGATGTCGACCAGCTCAGGGAGTTACACGGCGACAATTACCCTTCCCGAGGGTCCGCAGACCATTGTGGCAGTGGCGAGCGATGGTCTTTTTACCGCTACTACCATTATCACGGTGGTTGTGGATCTTACTCTGCCGGTGGTGGCGATTGATGTGCCCACTGCTGGGGTGTGTATTAATTCACCTACAATAGTAGTTCGGGGGACAGCCAGTGA
>JAUWWP010000509.1 GCA_030616835.1 Deltaproteobacteria bacterium
CAACTTAAATCACCCCCTACGAAAAATGCAAATTGTAAATTGCGGTAGTGTGAACTTAACTGGATCTGATTTACTATCCAAATAATTGATATTAATATATAATCCTCCCATCAAACTTTTGACAAAAAGATGGGAGGAGAAAATGGCTAAAAAAGGATAGCCGGGGCTTTCGAGCCCCGGGATTTAGTCTTTATACGAATCGCCTTAGCGGGGCTGGAAAGCCCCGCCTATCCACTGTTGAGTTTGCTAAGGTCAATATCAATAATTTAGACTGGCTGGCTTTCTCTCAGCAATCCAGACCCAGTTAAGTTTACACTACCGCAAAATGTAATTGAAGATTATAGATTGCAGACAACGCCATGAGCGATAGCGAAGGGCTCAGATTGACTGAAATCTACAATCTGTAGTGGATTTGGGATTTGAACCACGAATCCTTCGACAAGCTCAGGACATGTTTCACAAATTACACGAAACAAACCGAGATTCTGAGGAGCCCCGATGGGCATCGGGGTCGAAGGAGATTGGAATTTGTATCATCACGATTTAAGCAGATAGGAACCGATGTAACTTGTCCTGAGCCCTTCGACAAGCTCAGGACAGGCCTGTCGAAGGATTGGTCACCCCGTAGGGGCAATTCATGAATTGTCCCTCCTACTCACGCCGGAAGATGAGGTTTTGCCGGTCCTGAGAGTAGGTCTCAGCCGCCTTTTCATCCCCCGGGGTCACAAAATTCTGCATAGTCACATGGGTGGGAACATTCATCGGAGTGAGCTCCCACTCCAGATAGTAGTTGTCCGGGATCCCGGTCTGGGTAGGAGACTCGAAGGTGTAGGTCTGACCCTGTCCTGCTCCCACCAGGCCATCGATCTCATCAACCGTCGGAACCTCGGGCAGATAGAAGCTTAACTTACCGCCGCCGACCAGCTCTGACGGGGCATAGATCCTCCAGACCTTGTTAGATATGGGTCTCCACATCGGTGTAGTTGAACTCGGTCCATAGGCCCCTCCACCTCCGCCATCCTGATCAAAGGTCCAGACCTCTTTGTAGGCAGGCTCCATAGGATTATTCTGCCATACTCCCAGATTGATACTACCATTATCCTCTCCCCAGCTTCCGACAACCTCACCCGGTATTGTGCTGCACCTATCAATCAGGGTCATCATCACGAGCTCGCCGTTCATCTCCGGATCAACGCCCGGCTGGCTATCATCAATAACCGCCCATCGGGTATCCGGCCCGGTAGCAGTGATCTCCCACCCCTCAAAAAGCCTCTGACTAAGCTCATTGGTCCCTGGACCCGGCTTGGGTCCTATCTTATTATACTCTACATCTATCTCGATACCCCCTATCCACATAGTGCCAGAACGTGCCCCCGGATCCTGCGGTTCGGTGCCCACAGTCAGAGGCAGCCACTCTGAGGTCGGAAATATGGGGGCTGGCCAACCAGGAGTGATGGAGTCAGGCTCCCCGAAGTGAGCCGGATACCTGAGTTCCCAGTCAAAGAGCAAAGTGTTGGGGACTACCTTGATAGTGCCGGGAGCCAGGCCCAGATCGCTCTCAATCGCCGAGATATCCGGATATCCGATCAGCTTGGAGGCAACCGGGGTAGCCGGACCCGCCCACCGGTTGCGCATCGCAAGGCCTACGGCCATAATGGTTCCATCATCCATCTCCATACCACACAGTTGCAGGACGGGTATAATATCAGGCATATCGGCACCAGTATGGTCGAGGGTTTTTATCCGGGCAGACCAATTCTCATCCTTGTCCGGATCGTAGGGGAAGTTCGATATATCTACCTGCACCGCCTGATTAAAGGTAAAATTGGGCTCATCGTAAGCAGGCAATTCATTGCCCGGGGATGCCGCATTCCCGCTCCATCCGAAGTTGTAGTGATTGATATTCATCCGCGTCTGCCCACTGACCAGAATATTAGTGCAGTCGTTACATTCGGCACAGTCATCCTGAGTAACCCCGTGGTCATAGGTATCCATGACAATGACCTGACACTGCCCATCTGCCAGGGCCGGGACACCTATCCTCTGAATATCCATACAGGAAAATACCATGGGTAAACCTAAAAATGTCTGTAAAAAATCTGTCTCCCTTGTTACCACTTTAGGTAAGTTAATATCCTGAAGATTTTCTGATCCACCTACTATCTGCACATACATACTCCGACCGCTATCCCGGGTCGCCAACCGGAAG
>JAUWWP010000434.1 GCA_030616835.1 Deltaproteobacteria bacterium
ATGATTTGAAAACCCTGACCTCCCCATCAGGAATTGCGGGCACCTTGAGGTCACCAGCAAACGATAGATTGCCCATCAGCAGAAACAGGCCAACGACAGGATAAACCCTATATTTCATAAAAAATCCCCTCCTTTATTTAATCTGATAATTAAAGAGCACATTCTTTAATATTGGCATATTTTAGCTTATCTGATATTCTTTGTAAACCTTATTCCGTTCCCTATTCCTTAGGTCCCCGATAATTCTTCCGCACCGTGTAATCAACAACCCATCTTGCCCGGGAGGGAAAAATCTGGCTCAAGCGGCTCATGATTCGGGCCCGTCCACCAGGTATAATAAGATACCGGCCCTTTGCCACTCCTTTGAGGATGACATCCACGACCTGCTCCACCGAGAGAGAGGACATCGTCCTGGCTAACATCTTATTTTCAATCGGTCGACTTTGGTTCACTTTTGCCAGCATCGGGGTATTGACCTCAGGCGGAAGGACAAGATGGACCGAGATCCCCTGCGGTTTGAGTTCAGCCCGGAGGGCTTCGGTGAGCCCGACTACCGCAAACTTGGAAGCGCAGTAAGAGGCGTATCCGAACACGCCTATCACCCCGGAGATCGAAGAGATATTAATAATATGCCCGCTTCCCTTTTTCTTAAAATGGGGCAGAACCGCCTTGATGAAATGGAGGGTGCCGAAAAAGTTGGTATTCATCATTTCCTGAAAATTATCCCGAGGTAAGTTTTCAAAATAATCACCGATGAGGATCCCTGCCGAGTTAAATAGATAATCCGGCGATCCGATTTCGCCCGCAATATTATTCATTACTTGCCCAACCTTTTCCGCTTCCGTGATATCACAGGAGAAAATCTCTACTCGGGACCCGGAATAGGAAGAATGGGATAGAATCTCCTCTCGGGTCCGGGAAAGCTTCTCAGGATCTCGGGCCACCAAGGCCAGGTTCGCCCCTTCTTCAGCCAATCTCAAAGCCAGGCCCCTGCCGATACCGCTTGAACCGCCAGTGATAATTATGTTCTTACCCTGAAACATCATATTCCCTTCAGCAAATTCTAACCAGGGAAAACGCCATCGCCAATAATACCATAACCGTAGTGAAGATCAAGGAACAGATAACGTATCCTGATACCGTGCCCTGTGTTACGTGCCCTGTTGACATTTGACAAAATTCATGTAAGCTGGTAAAAACTATCATGAAAAAACAATAGGTAGAATTGTATGGTCACTAACCTAATATATTATTTTAAGAGGGAGTTATTATGAGGATCATTGTTTTAGGAGGCGCTGGTGATATGGGGAGCCGGGCTGTCGAAGACTTAGCCGTCTCTGAGGGCGTGGAGCAGGTGACTATCGCGGATCGCAATGTCGAAGCTGCCGAAAAGATCTCAACCTGGTTACAGGGCAAAGGAGCAAAGGTTGATCTCAAACAAATAGACGCCAATGACCACCAGGGCCTCGTGGAGGCAATGCGCGGCTATGATGTGGCTGCATCCGCGCTGGGGCCCTTCCACCTGTTCGAAGCCAAACTGGTGCGAGCTGCCATTGAGGCAGGTGTTGACTATTCCAGCATCTGCGACGAATGGCAGGCCGCGGATGCGGTCATAAATGAATTCAATGAAGAGGCTCGCAAGCAGGACATTACGGTCATTACCGGCCTGGGCGTTAGCCCGGGCATCTCCAATCTCGGGGTCCGCTACCTTACCCGGCAGTTGGACAAGGTCCGGCGAGCGGACATCTCTGTTTATATGCCTTTGAATGCCGGCGGAGGCGAGGCGGTGCTCAGACATACACTTTTCATTATGGCGGGAGGGGTTGCGCTCTGGCGGGAGGGAAAACGGATGATGATACCCGCCTGCAAGGAAGAGCGGGTTGTCGAATTTCCCCGGTTTGGCCCGATCAAACTCTGGAATATGGGTCATAGCGAGCCGGTGACGGTTCCCCGCTTTCTCCCGGGCATAGAGGAGGTCAATTTCTTTATGGGCTATGGGCAGGGCTCCGGCTGGTTGGTCCTGCCTGCCCGATGGGGCCTGTTCGAAGGCAAACGGCGTCGGGAGGCGCTGACCCGGCTTCTGAACTTTATCGAGCGAACCGCGGGGACCAAGGCGCCGGAATGGGGGGCGATTCGGATTGATGTTTGGGGAGAAGTAGCTGGTAAGGAGGAACATCAGATGGTCTGTGGAATTGGCCAGATGCGAGAGGCGACCGGTGTTTCTCTGGCCATCGGAACCCTTATGCTCGCCCGGAAGGAGATTCTCGCGGAAGAGGGAGGGGTCTATGCCCCGGAAGGATGCCTGGAGCCGCAAAAATTCCTCACCTATATGAAGGCCAAGGGAATCACCGCCTACTATGACCTGGAGATGACCAGGCCGGTTATTTAATCTTACCGAAAAATGAACCTCCTTGCAACAAGCTGCAGATTATCATAAGGAATATATTCTGCTCCCCCTCACTCCTTCGACAAGCTCAGGACAGGCTCTTCCCCTCTCCCCCGGGGGAGAGGGGAATAAGAGGGAACCCTGTAGCAAGCTACAGGGAATAGTCAAGTTTAATTAATTAAATATAGAAAGGATAAGAAATGGGGAAAATTGAGCTGATTCCAGTCCGGACAAGGTCGGATATAAAAAGGTTTATCAAACTTCCTCGCCTGATATATCAGGATGATCCCCACTGGATCCATCCCCTGATCTTCGAGAGACTGAGACATTTTAGCCCCCGTCATAACCCCTTTTACGAGCACTCCGAGGTCCAGATGCTCATCGCCGTCAAAGACGGCAGGGAGGTAGGCCGG
>JAUWWP010000498.1 GCA_030616835.1 Deltaproteobacteria bacterium
AAGGAAGGTGTCTTCGCCTTCGTGGGCGGGGTAGGAACTGCGAATGGGATGGCGGTGAAGGATTATCTCCATACCAATAAGATCCCTGTGGTTGCCTTAGCTACCGGCTCAAAATTATTTGGCGATCCTCCTACCCGGTATCTATTCGCCCTGTATCCCACCTACACAACCGAGGCATCTCTGCTCACCAGGTATGCAATTGAGACATTAAAGAGTGAAAAGATTGCCTTTTTCTATCAGAATGACGATTATGGAAAAGAGGGATTAAAGGGGGCGGAAGATCGTCTGGCCAAATACAATATGGAATTAGTAGCTGAGGTCTCTGTGGAGATTGCCGATACCGATATCAGCTCACATGCCCTGAAACTACGAGAGTCCGGGGCGGACGCGGTTATTATGTGGCTTTTGCCCAAGCAGGCCGCGATGATATTAAAGGAGACAATTAAGATCGACTTCAAGCCGAAGTGGCTCACCAGCAGCACCCTCAGTGATGTAGATGTGATGTATAAAATAACCGAAGGACTGTGGGAGGGAGTGATCTTCGACAATTGGTTTGAGCTGCCGAATTCGGATCATCCCCTGATGGTCAAATATCGGGCGGCCCACGATAAATATGCTCCCAAAGAGCGCTGGGGTGCCTTTGTCACCGCAGGCTTTGTCTTTGCGGAGCCTTTTGTTGAGGGGCTGCGGCGTGCCGGCAGGGATCTGACCCGGGAGAAACTCGTTGAAGCAATGGAATCTATCAAGAACTGGAATGGAGGCACTACGCATAATGTCACCTTCGGGCCAGATCTCCGACAGGGGACGAATTCAATATATATTGCTAAGTGCGAAAACGGGAGGGCGGTCAGAATCAGTGACTGGATTGAGAGAGAACAATAATGATCAATGACCAATCCTTCGACAGGCTCAGGACAAGTGACCAAATACCCAAAAGAAAAACTGGTTATTTGTTATTCGGTTGCGCTGCTCGTTTCGTCTCTCGTCATCAGGTTGCGTTTTCCCTTAACCGTTTTACGAATCCCGATACTAGCTGCGCAACCGCAACCGATTGACTCAACCTATCTTTCAACAAGCATTTTGCTATTTGCATTTTGCAATTCACCTCTATCCGTCTTAGGCGGATAAAGGCGGACTAAATGGTTATGCCTTTTCTTCAAGTAGATAACCTTTCCCTCAGTTTTGGGGGACTGAATGCCCTGGATGGAGTTAGCTTCGAGATGGAAAAAGGAGCGATATACTCCATTATCGGCCCTAATGGTGCAGGAAAGACCACCATATTCAACTGTATCAATGGGATCTACCGACCCGATAGCGGAAGTATAATCTTCAAAGGAAAAGATCTCTTAAAGCTCAGACCTGACCAGATCGCCAAGGCCGGTATTGCCAGGACCTTCCAGAATATCGAGCTATTTTCCCACATGAGCACCATGGATAACCTCCTGCTCGGAAGACACTGCCGGATGAAAACCGGGGTTTGGTCGGGGGCGACCTTTTTCCGGGGGAGATCAAAGGCGGCTCGGGAGGAGATAGAGAATCGCGAGCAGGTGGAGCGGATAATCGATTTCCTGGATCTCCAATCAGCCCGGGACCAATTCGTTATTAACCTTCCTTTTGGAACTCAGAAACTCGTTGAGCTCGGCCGCGCCCTGGCCCTGGAGCCAGAGTTGCTCCTTTTAGATGAACCATCAGCAGGGATGAATATGGAGGAGAAGCAGGATCTGATAATCTGGATCCGGGATATCCGGGAGGATTTTGGGATAACCATTGTTCTTGTCGAACACGATATGAGCCTGATAATGGACATCTCCGACACAATCTTAGCGCTCAACTACGGGAAGAAGATAGCCGAAGGACGGCCCGAACAGATCCAGAGCCACCCGGAGGTGCTGAGGGCCTATTTAGGGGAAGAAGCAGTTGCTTAAGGTAAAGAACATCGAGACCCTTTATGGGCGCATCAATGCCATTCGGGGAGTTTCTCTCGAAGTTAACGAGGGCAGTATTATTGCGGTCCTGGGAGCCAATGGGGCAGGTAAGACCACTATCCTCAAAACAATAATGGGGCTTCTCGAAGACCAACCCGATAAAGGGACAATCGAGTTTTTGGGGAAAAGAATCGAGGGTAAATCCACGGAGGATATTGTTCGCCGGGGTATCTCTTATGTCCCTGAAGGTAGGGAGGTTTTTCCGGAGTTGACGGTTCGGGAAAACTTAAGGATGGGATGCTATATTCGAAGGGATAGAGAGGGAATAAAAAGGGACTACGATCGAATTCT
>JAUWWP010000525.1 GCA_030616835.1 Deltaproteobacteria bacterium
AGCCTATCGTATCCGTCTATTCCTTCCGTACTTGTCGGGAAAATCCTGCTCCACTCAATTGACATTCGGAAGGCATTATTGGCCAGCTCCCTGCGGGCAAGAGAGAAGTCGGTATCATAGAGCTCGTAATGGCCGGGGCCGCTCTCCGGTAGTTCACCGCTAACCAATTTTTCAGCAATTATTCCTTCATCGGTGATCCACTGGTACCAGTCTGAGCCCTCGTCATTGCACGGTGCGCTTGGGCATCCCATCTCAACCTGGAATCCCGCGGTTGCTGTTCCCCACAGGAAGCCCTTGGGAAATTGATAATCCGGTTTTCCCTTGTCTTCGCCGCACGAAAGAACTAAAAGTAAACCGACGATACCTGAGAAAACCACTGCCAATGATTTAAGACCCTTCATATATTCTCCTCATAATTCAGCCTAAAAGTAATGAACCTCCCGGCAGCAAGCTGCAGGGTATCATAAGGAATATATTCTACTCCCCCTCACTCCTTCGACAGGCTCAGGACAAGCTCTTCCCCTCTCCCCCCGGGGAGAGGGGAATAAGAGGGAACCCTGGAGCAAGCTACAGGGAATAGTCAAGTTTAATGATTAAACTATACTACTATGAGAAAAATGCCTCTGTCAAAAGAAAAGTCAAATAAAAATGGGGGGACTCTCGAAATGTTCGAGAGAGAAGCATCCCGGATTTTGATCTGAAAAGAAATATAGCTTGTCGTTAGGGTCTCTCAGTGATATAAAGGAAATATGAGCCATTGGGTTGAGGTCACCTCAGGTCCTGGAAATGCCCTGGCGGAAGCCCGCTATCGCTGCGCATCTCAAGACAATAGCGGTTAAGGAGAAATGTAGATCAGGGTGGACTTTCTCTGATCAGCGGATACCAATATTTTATGAAAGGGGGTGGTAAGCGGATTATCCTGATCGCCTATAAGTTTAAGAGCCTGAGAAAGGAAAACCAAAAGAAAGGAGGAAAACAGATGTTTAGATCGAGGAATGAGATAAGGAAAATTTTTGCAATTTTGATTGCAGCATTCATTGCATTAGCCCTTTCAACCGCCCCTGTTTTGGCTGAGGAGGACGAAGCGGTAGAGGAAGAGGGGCTGAGGGAAGAAAGGCTGGAGGAAAAGGCACTGATGAAGGAGGAGGGACTGAAAGAAGAGCGGCTGGTAGTAAAAGAGGAGATGGAGGAAGAGAGGAAAGTAGGACTGGGTTTCTTTTTCCCGGCAATGGTGGTTATGCCGGTGGAGATTGGCACATCACCGTCGAGCATAGATACAGTTGACTTGTTAGGGAAGAAATCGGAACTGGATCTTTACCCGGAACTCTCCATCGGCCTTAAATGCCTGGTAAGTGACACAATTGGCATCGAGCCACTTCTTCTGTTTAAGTACACCTCTGCTGACTTCCCGGGCACCTACCCTGAGGAAAAACAATTAGGCTTCGGGTTAGGTGGTAAGCTATATTATAACCTCGTCCACAATGGAAGGGCAGATTTTTATCTGGCCGTTGGCGCCGGTGGTGTTTACGGGAGAAAAACTGCTAAAAATGATATAGAGACCGAGATGTCTGAGAGCTCTCTCGACTTCTACTTTATGGGATATATGGGGACAGAGGCATTCTTCTTTAAAAGCCTTCCCCGGTTAGGTTTCACTCTTGAATTAGCCCTTCCAGTAGCTGCTTATAATTCTGAGACCGAGGAGACCACCCCCAAGGGAGGAACCACTACCAAGAGGGAAGAGAAGGTCTTTGGGGTCTTGCTCGACAGCGCGGCTTTGAATTTTGGGATACACTATTACTTCAAGTAGTGGGCGAGTCTTAAAAGGGGGGCTTCAATAAGGTGGCGAAGGCCTCTAAAATAGTGGATAGGCGGTCCACCTGATTCTCCGCCTGAAACGGATTGGAAATTGCAAAGTGCAAGATGAAAAATGAAAATGCCTGTCCTGAGCCTTTCGATAGACTTCCTTCGACTCCTCTCAGGACGGGCAGGACAGGCTTGTCGAAGGGATTGAATTGGGG
>JAUWWP010000400.1 GCA_030616835.1 Deltaproteobacteria bacterium
CCCTGGGCACCTTGAACTATTCTATGATAGTCAACCTGATGTGGTCCTTCGGGCCAGATCTGAGCCCCGCCAATCCTGCGTTGGTCCTCAATAGTCCCTGGGCCGGAGGCCTCCCCGGTTCTCATCAACTCCCCGTTACCGAATATTACCTCAAGGCAGCGCAGGGGATCAGAGATGTCCCACTGATACCTCGGGGTAATTATGGGCTCCCGCTCCAGAAAGCTACCGATTACTGACTTCGACCTTCTGGGAAGCAAGGGCATGGGAAGCCTTAGCCCTTCTTTTTCTAACTTCGGTTGAAGCTGAGAGAAAGTTACCCCGGGCTGGAGGTAGGCCATCTTGTTTTTACGATTAATTCCCTCGATCTTATTCATCCTGCTCAAGTCAACCACAACTCCTCCCAATCGGGGAACGGTGTCTCCCCGGAAGCGAGGGGGACCAGAGCTTACCGGGATAAGTGGGGTAGAGGTCTTATTGGCCCATTTGACTATTGCCTGAACCTCCCCGGCATCCTTTGGTTTAACCACATATTGAGGCTCCCTCGGTGAGACAAAGCTATTATCTCTGGAGTAAGCCTCAAGGGTCTCGGGATCATCCAGGATCCATTTAGAGCCAACAATGTCGGCTAACTGTCTCTTCCGTTCCATAAACCACTTCCTTGTAGTTGTAAAAAATGATAACCGCCAAAATTTCCCTTGCTATCTTATTATAGTAACCGGGGGCTGTCAAGGGGGAAAGGCTCTGGAGTTTCTCCGAAAATCCTTCAAGTCAGGGCAATTCATGAATGGCCCCTACATTGGATAGCCGGGGCTTTCGAGCCCCGGCATTTAGTCCGCCTCAGGCGAACTATCCTGGATGACCAAGTCCTAATGACCGAATCCCAAAAGGGAAAATTTCTTCGTGTAATTCGTGAAATTTGTGGTTCAAATCCTAATTCAATCCCTTCGACTTTGCTCAGGACAGGCATTTGCACTTTGCATTTGCAATTTTTTTAAGGGAACTCCAGATATTGACTTTCTTGCACTATTGAACGATATTCAAAACAAGGAACCTTTCGGAAGAGCGCTTATGAGCAGGGTAGAGATCATTGCTGTTGGTAAAGAGATACTGCGGGGGAAAACCTTAGATACCAACTCCAATTGGATCGCTCAGAGAATAAGCGCTCTGGGAGGAAAGGTTGCCCGGATAACGGTAGTTGATGATCTCATCCCGGAGATTGTAAAAGAACTTAAGGCCTCTCTGAATAATCGGTCAAAGGTGATAATTACCACCGGGGGAATAGGTCCTACCTTTGATGACCGCACCCTGGAAGCAGTAGCCCGGGCCACCAGAAGAAGGCTGATTCTAAAGCAGGAGGCACTAAACCTAATTACGCAGAGGTATCGAGAGCTTAAGCAAAGGGGGTTTGTGGACTCCGAGGAATTGACACCATCCCGAAAAAAAATGGCCCTGCTTCCCCGGGGCTCAACCATACTCCCCAATTCCGTGGGCACCGCCCCGGGGATAAAGCTCAGCTCCAAAGGTACCACCATCTTCTGCCTGCCCGGGGTGCCGGCGGAGATGAAGGCCATCTTTGAAGAATCCCTGGTAAGGGAGCTTCAAAACACGATAGGAAAACAATTTTTTCAGGAAAGGAAAGTGAGCGTAGATTTAGGGGATGAATCCCGGCTGGCCGGGGTGGTGGATCAGGTGATGCGTCAGGTGTCCGGGGTATATATTAAATCCTTTCCCTCCCACTTCGGTAAAGAGGTGCAGCTCCCTCTTGGGATCACTGCCTCCGGCAATACGCAGAAGGAGGTTGAGGATCTCCTCCGGAAGGCAATCGAAAGATTAAAGGAAGAGCTGGAGAGGATTGGTCATTCCCTTAAAGAGTTTCCCGAGGAATAAATTGGATGAGTTTGAGCCCGGATATATTCGGTTAGTTAGGGAAGGGAAATTAACTGAGCGGATCCAGGCAGCCAATAAGATCCTGGAGAGCTGTACCCTTTGTCCCCGCCGATGCCAGGTAAACCGACTTGAGGGGGGGCGAAAGTTCTGTCGGATGGGAAAGCTTCCCGTTGTTTCCAGCTTCGGCCCTCACTTCGGGGAAGAGAGACCTCTGGTAGGAAGAAGCGGTTCCGGCACCATCTTTCTCACTTACTGCAATCTGGGATGTATATTTTGTCAGAACTATGATATCAGCCATCTCGGGCACGGAGAGGAGGTCTCCTTAGAAAGATTAGCCGAGATGATGCTCTCTTTGCAGAAGATTGGCTGCCATAATATTAACTTCGTTACCCCAACCCACGCTGCTGCCCAGATCCTGACTGCCCTTGAGATAGCCATCGAGCAGGGACTACACCTTCCCCTGGTTTATAACTGCGGTGGCTACGAATCGATTGAGACAATCAGACTGCTGGAGGGTATCTTCGATATTTATATGCCTGATTTCAAGTATACTGAGGCCGAGGTAGCCCGAAGCCTCTCCCAGGCTAAAGACTATCCCGAGAGGGCTAAGCAGGCAATCAAAGAAATGCACCGCCAGGTCGGGGATCTGGTAATTAACAAACAGGGGATAGCTCTCCGGGGTCTGCTGGTCCGCCATCTGGTCCTGCCCCAGGGGCTTGCTGGGACCCAGGAGGCAATGAGATTTTTGGCCCAGGAGATCTCTCCTCATACCTATGTTAATGTTATGGATCAGTACCGCCCCTGTTTTAAGGCCAATGAGTACCCTCCCATTGATCGCCGCCCCACTCCTGAGGAGTTTCAGGAGGCAGTCAGGAGCGCCCGGGAGCAAGGGCTGCATCGCCTGGACGGAATGATTATTTAAACAAGACTATCTCAAATTCAGGAGTTTACTCAAAATTTTGTGTCTTTACTTGTCCTGAGCCCTTCGACGGAGTTTATCCCGAGCGAGGCCGAGGGGCTCAGGACAGGCATTTGCATTTTGCAATTTGCACTTTACAATTTAAGATTCCTCTCCCCTGGGGGAGAGGGCCTGTCCTTCGTAGCCTTGGCGAAGTAGGACCAGTCCTTACGAAGCTTTAGCGAAGTAGGATGCCATTCCCTTAGGTAAATAATTTGCCATTAGCCATTTCCATGGCTTCTGATCGGGGAAAAAGCCCCTTTTGTAAATAGTGGAAATAATTATAATTTTTGAATTAATGGGTATAATATTGTCC
>JAUWWP010000243.1 GCA_030616835.1 Deltaproteobacteria bacterium
CCCAGAAGAGCGCGGTTGCCTCGGGAAAATGTGCACCGAGAACGATCACGCTCTTTGCTCCGGGAAGATAATCCTCGGGCCGAAAGCCGCTGGGCGCACCGCTTAATCTGAAAGCCGGCGCTACCCCAAAAAGCTCAATCCCCTGGGCTCGGCCCAGTTCGCGCAGTCTCTGTTTGAGCTCTTCCAAGATTACCCTCTTCCTCAATGAAGATCTGGCCCTTTATTGTTCTCGTCTGCCTGGGCTGCGAGCTGGGCAATGCACATGGCCTGGTTGCGGTCCTCGAGGCGGATGGCGTCCTCCAGGCTCATCGCGCCTGAGGCTATAAAACATTCTCCCATCATCACCGGTACAACTCCCGCTTGAGGGCTTCCCTTGCCTCCACCAACTGTTTCTCTGACAGGGGATCGTGTTCCGCATATGAATAAGCTTGACCAAATAGAGCCTGTTTGGCAACGGCAAGGCGATGAAACGGGAGGAGCCTCACCGGCGGTATGCGGGCACATCCCGTGAGCCAATTGGCAATGGCAGTGAGGTCCGCGACGGTTTCGTTGAAACCCGGGATCAAGGTAAGGCGCACCTCTATTGCCACATCAGCAGCCAGAAGCTGCTTCAAATTGTTTAAGATTATTTCATTATCCTTGCCGATCGCCTTCTGGAACTTATCGGAGTCAATATGTTTTAAGTCATAAAGGATTAAGTCAAACCATTCGACCAGATCATCTCTCAGCTTGTCGTGCCAGAAACCCGAGGTCTCCACGGCTAAGTGAATCCCCCTCCCCTTCAAAGCCTTGGCGCAGGCAAACAGGAACTCGGGTTGGTTAAGCGGTTCCCCCCCGGAAAATGTAATACCGCCGCCCGTGCCTTTAAAGAAATCAAGGTCGCCAATCACTTCCGCCACAAGTTGGTCTAACTGATAGTCACGCCCAACAAGCCTGCGGACCTGTGAAGGACAGGCCTCCGCACACCGCCCGCAGGTCAGACACCCGTCGCGCCATGCGTGCGGAGAAGAAAATGGCCAGTTGCGGGGACAGGCCTCAAGACATCTCTGGCAACCGATGCAGCGGCTGACATCATAAGCGATCTCCGGCCTAAAAGACTTTCCCTCCAAATTATGGCACCACGGACAGTCGAGAGGACAACCCTTGAGAAAGATAACCGTGCGCAGCCCCGGACCGTCGTCAACACATCCCCTGGAAATATCAAAGACCCTGCCGGTCAGCACCATCTCCCTACCTTCCGAATTCTGCCCGGGCGATAATGTCCTGCTGGATGGATTTGCCCAGATCGGTGAAATAGGCCGAGTAACCCGACACCTTAACTATCAGGTCCCGGTATCTATCCGGATGACTCTGGGCATCGCGCAGGACCCCAGTAGAGACTACATTCGGCTGCAAATGCATCCCCCCTAACCTGAAGTATGTCCGGATCATAGATGCGAATGTATCAAGTTTCTCTCCCGTCCCCAGAACATTAGGATGGAACCGGACATTCAGAGCAATACCTGACGATACCTGACCGGGAGGGAACCGGGCGACTGTTTTCATGGCCCCGGTAGGACCGGTCCCCGATCCGATCAAATTGCTCGGGGAGACACCATTTGAGATCGGCTCACCCTTGCGGCGCCCGTCAGGGCTTGCCCCCAGCATAAAACCGTCTATCACATGGTTTCCGTATGAATAATAACAGACCCGGAAGCGCCCTCCCCGGATATTGCGGTATTTAGACGCTTCTTCGTAAATCCAGCTTAAGACTTGGAGGGCCATCTCGTCGGCTTCAACATATCCTACCCCGTATTTGGGTGCTTCATGAATGATCCGCTGTCGCAGGACTTCACTTCCTTCGTAATTATCTGAACAGATTTCGATAAGCTCCTCAAGAGTCAACTCTTCCCTGTCATAGATAAAAAATTTTATCGCCAAAAAGGAGTCAACCAAGGTAGCCAGACCCCTTACATCCAGTGAGGCAAAGTCATATTTTGCCCCCCCGTCGGTAATGTCAGTCGCTTTCTCGATACAATCGTCCATCAATGCCGAGACATAAGGGGCGGGGAGAATGTCGCGGTACGCCCGATCTTTACCGGCAGTTGCCTCCACCAGAATCTTTATCTGGTATGCCAGTTGTTTTTTAAAGGCCGTTATCAATTGGTCAAAGGTGGTAAATTTTCGGGGGTCTCCGCTATCATAACCTTCCTGTTGACCAAGCAATGGTGGAGGTAGTCTGCCCCGGGTCAATGTCAGCAGGAGGACGGCGGGCAGGACGAGTTCGTGACCTCCCGGACAGCCGTGGGTATCTGACTGTCCCGAAGTCTCTATGCAGCCCACTATACAGTAATCTCGGGCATCCTCCATGCTGAGCCCGTCAGCGTTCAATCCTTTAACGATTGCCTCATCGTTGTAGATCGCAATACCATTGGCATATCTAAAGACCTCGGCAGTTCGGCGAACGAATTCCTCCGGTGAATTGTCGTGGATCCTGACCGAGAGCTGGTTAATGGCTCCCCCCATCTGCGCATGGGCTTCGAGCACAAGCATCGAGAGCTCATGAGTTGCATCTTTACCATCCGGTGTCTGTCCTCCGATTGTCACGCAGTGCTGGCTGTTGCCCAGAGCTGCGTTCGTTTCCATCCCCACTTCGGGGATCGGCTCTACATTAGCGGAAAGTTTAAGATAGAATTCCTGCAGTAACGCCATCGCCTGTTCCTTTGTCAAACGACCCTTCTCCCTGTCTTCCCGGTAATAAGGATAAAGATATTGGTCTGCCCGTCCAACAGCGAAAACCTCGTGGGTCCCGTATTGGATCTCACCTACCAACAGGGTGAACCAGGCGGCCTGGAGGGCCTCCCGGAAGTTACGCGGGGCATTACGGGGTACATTCCGAAAGTGGGTCGCTACCAATTTTAGGCGATCTTTTTCTTTCTCATCTTTGGCCTTTACGGCCATCTCTTCTGCCAGTACAGCAAAGCGCTCGGCATAATGGATAGCTGCCTTTAGGCTGATGATTACCGCCTTCAGGAAGTTGCGTCCGCGCTCGTTATCCGGGTTCTCCCTCTCCATCTGTTTTAAACGCTTCTCCGCCTCGTTGATGATTGCTCCCATCCCTCGGGTAACAACCTTGTCAACACCCAGGCTGAGATGTCCCTGCACATCGAAGCAGAAGGTAGCTGGGGTGGGATTATTGCGGGCCAGTTCGTACTGAAGCGCACGGAGGGTTCGAAGCCGCTTTCGGGTTAAGCGGGCGTATACATTTGCCCCCGAGATCTTGCGCAAACTGCGCCTGCCAATATAGCGGGTAAATCTCACTGCCCTGATCCAGCTCACCAATTTCCTGGGCAGGTTCGGCCTTGTGTTGATTATACCGTCTCTCTCCCATTCCCGGGCTTTGTAATCCCGGAGAGTTTTACCATCCCAGTAAGGTAATATCTCTTCCCAGAAGGTCTTTTTGTCTTCCTCCGAGATTAGAAACGGTCGGAGTTTCAGGTGGAGAATGTCCATTTCCAACTGGAGTGTTCTGAGGAAATCCCCTCGTTCTACCGAAAGCGGACCCGCAAGAAACCTCTCGGTCTTGCTGCCTGCGATATACTCGTCCGGATAGATGAATATCTTTTGCTTCTCCAGTGTGCGCTTAAGGGCAAGTGCATTCCTCAGGTGCCGGTCCCCTCCCTCGGTCTCCCGGTAAACCTGGGTAAAGTAGAGTGCACGCGCCATGCATATTTCGTAAGGGGCAGTAAGCAGCCGCTCTTTCAGTCGAGCAATTCGCGGGTCAAGCCCGCCCATATCATTGAGCGTTCCTTTTATCTCTAAAGGTGAAGATAAAATTACCTCTTTATTACTGCTCATTGTACCTCACATTACATTCACTTTTGTAACCGATCCCCTCATTATTGAACTTATAGAGGTCCGGTTTTCATTTTTCCAGTAAGCTTACTTTAAATCTCTGGGATTCGGGGTGCAGACCTGCAGGCACCTTCCGCACCAATCCACCCAATCAACCGCATGCTGCATGGTAAGCTGAACCAGGGAATCAATTGGTTTTCTTAAGAAAGCCCGAATCACATTGGAAGAGAGATCCTTTTCGCTGAGCCGGCCTGATTTTTGCCGGAGCGGCCGGTTGATGATCCCGCCGGAGCCCGGGCCGAGGCCCAGGATATTATAGTAGCA
This sequence comes from Deltaproteobacteria bacterium, assembly GCA_030616835.1. Classification (GTDB taxonomy): domain Bacteria; phylum Desulfobacterota. The sequence continues at coordinate 4,159 of JAUWWP010000243.1, forward strand.
TCGGTGTTTATCCACCAGGACATAGCTGAGTCGGGTTCCCTCCATCTCGAAGCTGACTTTAAAGTCCTCCCGGAGCGCCTGGTTGGGGCAGGCCTCAAGACACTTGCCGCATTGGGTACACAGCTCCTGCTTAAGACGGGGCGGCTCCGGCGGCAGTTCCGCTCGAGTTAAGATGGATATGAACCTGATCCGGGTGCCGTAATCTGGAGTAATCACCACCCCGCTCCGACCGAACTCGCCCAGCCCGGCGGCCACGGCCGCGTGCCGGTGGCTGATCTCCCCGCTCTGCCTTTTCCAGTCCATATCTTTAGGGTAAACCGTGGGCGCAAAAGGAAGGGCAAGAAATCCGGCCCTCTCCAGTTCCTTGGCCAGCTTGAAGGCCGCGTGCCCCAGTTCCTTGTTGACGATGGCATAGCCATAATACTGATAAGGAAAAGGTGAATGCTCCCAGAAGAGCGCGGTTGCCTCGGGAAAATGTGCACCGAGAACGATCACGCTCTTTGCTCCGGGAAGATAATCCTCGGGCCGAAAGCCGCTGGGCGCACCGCTTAATCTGAAAGCCGGCGCTACCCC
>JAUWWP010000414.1 GCA_030616835.1 Deltaproteobacteria bacterium
GAAGGATTTTGGGGGAAACTCCAGAAAGAAAGCCGGTGTTTACGCAGCGTGATCTACCTAAGGCCTTTTATGGCTCGCTCAGTGGGAGCTTGATGGTGAAGGTGCTTCCCTTCCCTACTTGGCTTTCAACCACTATATTTGCTCGATGGCGTTCGACAATCCCATAGCTGACCGCGAGGCCGAGCCCTGTCCCTTCTCTTTGATCCTTTTTTGAATAGAATGGGTCGAATATCTTTCCCAGGTCTTCTTTAGGGATTCCGCAGCCGTTATCCTGAAACTCCACTTCGACAAAATCATTCTTTGTGCGAGTGGTGATGCTCAGGATTCCTTCATCCCTGCAAGCCTCAGCAGCATTCAGGATGAGGTTAATAAAGACCTGCTGGATCTGGCCGGAGTCAAGCATGACAGGAGGCAGGGAGCAATCAAAGTTTTTCCTTACCTCGATGTTGTAGAAGAGGACCTGGCTTTCGAGGAGAAAGAGGGTCTGGTTCAGGATATTGTTGACATTGACTGGTTTCATCTCGGGCTGGGCCTCCCCGGCAAAGTCTAAGAGGTTTCTTACGATCATTGAGCAGCGGGTTGTCTCTTTTATCATCACCTCGAGCCTCTCCCTGACGGATTTTTCATTGCCGAGCTTTCTAAGGAGGTAATAGCAGTAAGTGAGGAGAGAGGCGAGAGGGTTATTGATCTCATGGGCAACCCCTGCTGCCATCTTTCCGAGGGAGGCCAGCTTTTCCGACCGAATGAGATGATCCTGGGTCTGGCGCAGCTCTACGACCTTTTGCTCAAGATCCTTCTCTCGCTCCTGGGCCTGCTGGCGAGCCTCCTTGAGTTTCACTGTCATCTTATTGAACGACCGGGCAAGATAACCTATTTCATCTCTGGTTGTTATAGGGACGGCCTCATCAAGATCCCCCTCGGCGATATACTTTGTTTGATCAACAAGCTGCCTTACGGGTCGATGGACAAAACGCTGGATGAAAAGGCCGATAAAGCAGGAAACCAGAAGAAGGGTAAGGGCGGCAAACAGGGCACTGTTGCGCCGGTTTTTCGCGATGAGGGCATCCACATCAGCGAGGCTCATCTCGAAGCTTAAGATTCCAAGAACCTTCTTATCCTCAGGATGGGCGTGGCAGGTTGCCTGATAACAACCGGGTTCATTATAGATCGGATTGACTACACTGAGAAATCGATACTTTTCTTCTGCCTTAAGAATAGTTGTTTGCTGGTGAGCTTCGAGCCTCTTTCGAGGTTTTTTTAAAGCGTGACAGACGATGCAGGCAGGTGCTTGCCGATCAATAACCCTTCCAATCTCGCGTCGATCGTTGCTAAAAACAATCTTTCCATCTCCATCGTAGATCCTAAGCCCCTTCAGTTCTTCTTGGTCCTCGGGCAATGCAGTCAGGGGGAGCAACTGAAACTCGTCATCCTCGCCCACCACGAGCATATAATGCCACAGGCTTCCCTTAATAATGGCCTCGCTGAATCGGTTTGCTTCCTTCTTCAACCCATGGATAAGCTGCCTCTCATAGGCTTTTATGCTTAAATAGATGAAGGGCCCCATGACGAGGAGTATGATAGCTCCTACCGAAAGGGTAAGCCTGATGCCCAGGTTTCTCCGGACGATTCCCGCCAGAAACCTCTTCATGCCTTAACCTCCTTTCAACAGGTAAGTAGGGATAAGAATCTGCATAGAACGACAAAAATAATTGTGTATAGGGTAGTGTAGGAAATACAGACAGGTGAACAAATTATAAGCACCAATAGGGTAAATCCTAAGCACTAAACTCTAAATCCTAAACAATTTCAAATGACCAAAATTCAAAATACAAAACTCTGTCCCGAGCCCCAATGGGCATCGGGGTCGAAGGGATTGTTTTGAACATTTGATATTTAAATTTAGAATTTGTTTAGGGTTTAGAATTTGGGATTTAGAATTTATCAGGATAATGATGTATGAAATATTATCCGCAGATATTTAAGACACTTTGTAAATTATATTATACCTTTTTTAGAAGAAAAATAAAAGAAGGGGTCCAGGAAGTTTCGGGCCCCTTCTAAAGATGTCCTACCTCTCAGGATATTCTCATGCCTTTTTGAGGAAAAATTCACCAACAAGGTTATTCCATTCTTCATCTGATAGCTTGTTCGGGAGGTCTTCCAGGAGGTAACCTCCGTCGGTGATTATCAGGCCTGCCTTTCCCTCCATCATCTTGTGGAGTCGGTTTGCTTCGGAGTTGAGCCATTCTTTTGCTTTATACCGTGATAGGAGGCTAACCTGGTAATCCTCCTCGCCGGGAGCCATTAGATAAACCCAGCCCCGGCTGTGGGAGTCATTCCGGACAAGGGAAGGATCATTCATTACATCTGGATTGACATCGGTGATCCGACCCTTGAAGGGAAAAAACATCTTTGCGCGCCTATTTTCTCCGCAGATAAGCTCCCATGCTACCTCCCCTCGGTTCACCGTCTTACCCGCGGGTGAGAGGGATATATCCTCTACATTGCAGACAAGCCGCTGGGCGAAATCATCGAGCCCCAGCATTACCTTCCCATCGAGCGGTCTGACCCACACATGGCCCGGATGGTAGAGGACATCGGGGCGAAGAGTGAATTCCCCGATCCTTTCCGCTTGTTTCGCTCCTGCCGGCCTGATCGCAAGGGCCGGGTGGGTTCCGAAGGTATCCTCCATCCGCTGGTCAACCTCGCATCGGAAGCACTCATAGCGGTTAGGACAGACCTTATGGGCAACTAGACCCATCCGGGCGTATCGACAGAGCCTGAGAGGCCCTGGTAGCTGGCGGAAGCGCTCGCGGGTCTTCGCCTCCATCTGCATCGCCCCGGTGGGGCAGACATAAGTGCATGCCCCGCAGGCGATGCACACATCCGATTCCTCATCGTATGGTGTCCCGACCTTGCGAGTTATCCCCCGCTCCGAGAACCCGAGAGCACCTGCCCCGACAACCTCATTGC
>JAUWWP010000561.1 GCA_030616835.1 Deltaproteobacteria bacterium
GAAGGCTTATCGGGATTTTTATCGCTCTCCTGCCTATATTCTCCGCAGACTCACCCGGGTTAGAAGTCTGGGTGAGCTCTGGCGCCAGTTCCGGGCCGGGCTGAGGATTCAGAGACTGGAATGACGCCAAAGGCGAGTTGTAAATTGCAAAATGGAAATCCTATCGGTTATGTTAATCGGTTTGGGTTGCGCAGCTCGCATCGGTATTCGTATAGTGGTTATGGGGAAACGCAACCGTATGACGATAGACGAAACGAGCAGCGTAACCGAAAAACGACTGCCTGCCGCGGCGTGAAGCTTTGCGGTACAGCCAGGAATGACCAATGGAAGTCTAGTCAACTTGTCCTGAACTTGTCGAAGGGATTATGGTCTTGAAGAGACAAAATAGTTTTGAATTTGGTTAATTTGAGTTTTGAATTTATTTAGGATTTAGGATTTGGGATTTAGAATTTCTCAGGGGATATCTGGATTTTGTCATTGGGTTTGGGACTATGGGTGTCTACTTTTCAATCATTGTTGCGGTGGGGAGGGATGAGATAAGGGAGTGCCTGAGCTCTTTGCGAAGCCAGAGCCTCCCCTCCGAACAGTACGAGATCCTGCTGGTAGGGGAAAGAATGCAGGAAGAGGGAGGCAATGTTCGTTTTATCGAGGTCCGGAGCAGTAACCCGTGCCGGAAGCGAAATCGAGGAGCAGAGGCAGCCCGGGGGGAGATCCTGGGGTTCATCGATGACGATGCCCGGGCTCCCGGGGATTGGCTGGAGAGTGCCCGGAAGATCTTTTCGGACAATCCCGGGATAGCCGGGGTAGGGGGGGCTAATCTGATTCCGAGCTAGTCGAGTCGGGGAGAGAGGTTAAGCGATCTGATCTTGAGGTCGAGGTTTCTGGGAAGCGGGCACCGCACCTACTCGGTGGAGGCCAAAGGTGCAGTAAGAGAAGCCACGGTAGGGGAGGTCCATCTCAGCAATTTTTTTGTAAAGAAGGAGTGCTGGAAAAGGATCGGAGGTTTCAATATCGAGATAGGCTACGGGGGAGAGGATAGTGAGTTTATTTTTGTGGGAAGGGAGAGGTATGGCCTTAGCTTTCTTTACTGCCCTGATCTAATAGTTTACCACCACCGGCGGGAGTTTGGCTACGGGTATCTCAAGCAGCGATTCCGGCTCCGGAGGAATAACGGGAGGTTGCTTTTAATCTATCCCCGGATGTACCTGAGCAATCCCCTTTTTGTCAGTGGTTTTCTCCTGATCACCTTCTGGCTCCTCGCAAGCGTCTTTTCCCGCCCAGTGTTTCTTGCCGGGCTTTGTCTTTATTTTGGCTTTTTTATACCCTACTGCCTCTGGCTCCAGCGAGGCCGGCAGGAGAGGTTCTGGTCTCTTCCCTTAGCATTTTTCCTCCACCACCTTACTTATTATCTGGGGATATGGGCAGGGCTACTCTCGGTATTTAAGTTTTCAAAGCTGAAGCGGATCAGGAGAATTTAGGATTTGAACCACGAATTTCACGAATTACACGAAGTAATTTTCTCTTTTGGGATTTGAACCACGAATTACACGAATTACACGAAGTAATTTTCTCTTTTGGGATTTGAACCACGAATTTCACGAATTACACGAAGTAATTTTCTCTTTTGGGATTTGAACCAC
>JAUWWP010000514.1 GCA_030616835.1 Deltaproteobacteria bacterium
GGCAGTGGATCTGGTCAATCAATTCGCTCCGGAGCATCTGGAGCTGGCAGTCAAAAATAGCCGGGCAATCCTTAAGCAAATAAAGAATGCCGGGGCGATCTTTCTCGGACATTACACCCCGGAGGCCGTGGGTGACTACCTAGCGGGCCCCAATCATGTTCTTCCCACCGGGGGGACAGCTCGCTTTTCCTCTCCCTTAGGAGTTGAAGACTTCCTGAAGAGGTCCAATGTAATCTTCTTCAAGAAGAAGCGATTGCAGGATTTGAGTGAGGATATTATCAGGATCGCTAACCTGGAGGGTTTAGACGGCCACGCCAAGGCGGTGGAGATAAGGATGGGGGTTAGAAGGAAAAGAGCAATTTAGCTAAAGAAATGCGGGAAAAAATGAAGCTAAAAATCGGGATTCCCAAAGGGAGTCTGCAGGAAGCCACTTTCCGGATCTTCAGAAAAGCCGGCTACCAGATTTCCTTACAAGAGCGGTCCTATTTCCCTTCTCTGGATGATCCCGAACTGGAGGGGGTGCTGATCCGGGCTCAGGAGATACCCAGATATGTGGAGGAGGGGGTTTTAGACGCCGGGCTGACTGGAAAGGACTGGGTTCTGGAGCAGGGAGCCAAAATAGTGGAAGTGGCCGAGCTTATTTACGCCAAAGGGGGCCTTCGGCCGATTCGTTGGGTGTTAGCGGTACCTGAGAACTCCAATATAAAGAGCAGTCAGGATCTGGAAGGCAAGAGGATTGCTACTGAACTGGTTAATTATACCAGGAATTATTTCAGGAAAAAGAAGATTAAGGTCAAGGTAGAGTTTTCCTGGGGGGCGACTGAGGTTAAGCCTCCTTTTCTGGCAGATGCTATTGTGGAGCTGACCGAGACCGGAGATTCATTGCGAGCAAATAAATTGAAGATAGTAGAGACATTGCTGGAATCGAAAACCCTGTTTATTGCTAATAAGAACTCCTGGAAGGTTCCCTGGAAGCGAAAGAAGATGGAAAACCTATCCTGTCTGTTTGAGGGGGCACTGTTGGCTGAGGAGAAGGTGGGGCTTAAGATGAATGTTAATCGGAAGAACCTAAAAAAGTTGCTCTCCGCCCTACCTGCCCTGCATACTCCTACGATCTCCAACCTCACTGACACTGATTGGGTAGCGGTGGAGATAGTGGCTGATGAAAAGATCGTCAGGGATCTGATCCCCAAGCTAAAAGAGACTGGGGCCACTGGAATCGTGGAGTATCCGCTGAATAAGGTTATCTATTAAGCAGCTTGTCCTGAGCCTGTCGGAATAATATCTAATGTCAAATGCCAAAGCTCAAAGTTCAAATGAAATCCAAAGTCCAAATGACAAATTCATTTACTTCAGGGAATAGCAGGGAGTAGCAGGGAATAGCAGGGAATGGCAAGGAATGGCCTGGAAAGTGCAAGGTGCAGAGTACAAAGTTCATAATGCACTTTGAACCGTGCACTGTGAACTATTAGCTATTTTGGCATTTGGATTTTGGCATTTGGATTTAAAGGAGTTGGTATTTTACTTCGCTCAGCTTTCCCTTGGGGAAAGCAACTATTATTATGGCTGAATTACAGATTTATTAAGGAAAAGGAGGGATCACTGAATGAAGCGAAGCGCCAAGGTGGAGCGGAGAACGAAAGAGACAAAGATTGCTGTCGAGCTCGGGCTTGACGGAACCGGCAAATACGAGATTGCCACCACCATCCCTTTTCTGGATCACATGTTAGAGTTGCTGGCCAGGCATGGCTTGTTTGACCTCAAAATCAGCGCTACTGGAGATACTGAGATTGACTACCACCATACGGTCGAAGACCTGGGGATCTGCTTGGGCGAGGCCTTCAAAAAGGCTATCGGAGACAAGAAAGGAATTACCCGCTACGGAGAGGCCTCGGTTCCTATGGATGAGTCCCTCGCTCGGGTAAATGTGGATTTCGGGGGAAGAACCTTCCTGGTTTATAACGTAAAGATTCCCCGAGGAAAGGTAAGAGACTTTGAGGTTGAATTAATTGAGGTATTCTTCTCGGCCTTTTCCATCCACAGCGGGATTAACCTCCATATCAATTTAACCTACGGTAGTAATTATCACCATATCATCGAGGCAATATTCAAGGCCTTTGCCCAAGCCCTGGATCAAGCCACCCGCCCGAATGAGAGGATAAAAGGATTGATGTCCA
>JAUWWP010000565.1 GCA_030616835.1 Deltaproteobacteria bacterium
GGAAAACCGACCTCCTGGTCCGGGCCGTATTTTTCCAGTACCTCCTTGTATTTTATTTCAGCCCTGGTTACGATCTTATGAGCACCCCGAATGGCTGCGGAAGCAATAAGCTTTGACATCTTAGTCCTCCTTATATAATCCGCTTAAAGGCGAATTGTAAATTAAAAAATGCAAATTGCAAATTGCAAAAGATTGAATTGGGATTTTAACCACGAATTACACGAATTACACGAAAAATTTCCCTTTTGGGCTTTGGTCATTTGGATTTTAACCACGAATTATACGAATTAATACTGCTTTGGTTATTGAGATTTATCTATTTATCCTTCGAGCTCCCGGCGCATAGCCATATCGTAAAGCACTCGCTCCCGGGCCTTGTCAATCCCCAGCTCCTTTCGCTTCTTATCAATTTGGTCGATCATGAGCTTAGCCATCTTCTCCGGGTTGGGCTCAAATGCCCATTTTCCTTTGAGACTTTCCTCAAACTCCTCAAACAAGAGCTTCTTCATCTTTTCACTCCCGAGGACAGGAAAGGTGGTGCCGAATACGGTAAACACCCCGGAGGCAACGAAATACTGACCGATCGCAATAGCCTTCTCGCTCATCCATTCCGGAGCGGCACCGGCTGCCGGAAGGTCACTAATGTCATCGCCCAGCCCTCCTTCCTTGACCACTGCGGTGGCAGCCATAAGGATGCGGGTGTTATCCACGCAGGAGCCCATATGCAGAACCGGAGGAATTCCTACCGCCTCGCAGACCGAGGCCAGGCCATCCCCGGCGTACTCGTAGGCCGCCTCCGGAGTTAGCAGTCCTACTTTTCCACAGGCCATGGCGGCACAGCCGGTAGTAAGAACAATGACATCGTTTTTAATCAACTCCTTGACCAGGGTCAGGTGGTTGCTGTCGTGCACGGTGCGAGCGTTGTTGCAGCCAACCACCCCGGCGATACCCCGGATCCTGCCGTTGATGATATTATCGTTGAGTGGCTTGTAGGCAGCCCGGAAAAGCCCGCCAAGCAGGTAGTTAATGGTTTCATGAGAGAAGCCCACCACCATGTCCGTTTTCTCGTCAGGGATAAGTACTTTCTCCTTACTGCGGTTAGGATAATTGTCCACGGCCGTCCGGACGATCTTTCTGGCCACATTAAACGCATCGTGTTCATCGAACTCGATATGCTCAGCCCCCGGAAGCTTGGCCTTATAAGAGGTGGTAATCAGCTTCGTGTGATAACATTTTGCCACATCAGCCAGTGACTGCATCAGGCACTGGACATCGACGACCATAGCCTCTACTGCCCCGGTGGTAACCGCCAGCTCCTGCTGGAGGAAGTTACCGGCAAGGGGTACGCCGTGGCGCATAAGGATCTCGTTAGCAGTGCAGCACATCCCGGCAACATTTATCCCTTTGGCACCCTTTTCTTTGGCCAGCTTGACCAGCTCCAGGTCGCGGCTGGCAAGCACAATCATCTCCGAAAGCAGGGGCTCATGCCCGTGGACAATGATATTGACCTCATCATCCTTGAGCACCCCCAGGTTTACCTGACCGGCAATAGGGCGGGGATTGCCGAACATGATATCCTGAAGCTCGGTGGCGATCATCGAGCCTCCCCAGCCATCA
>JAUWWP010000212.1 GCA_030616835.1 Deltaproteobacteria bacterium
GCTCGCCACCACACCTTCTTCGAGATGTTAGGGAACTTTTCCTTCGGGGATTATTTCAAACAGGAGGCCATTGATTTTTCCTGGGAGTTCCTTACTGAGGAGCTATCTCTGCCTAAAGAAAAGTTCTGGATCAGCGTTTTCCAGGATGATGAAGAGGCTTACCGCATCTGGAAGGCGAAAGGCATAAGCCCCGAGCGGATTGTCAGAATGGGGGCGAAGGAGAATTTCTGGGCAATGGGAGAAACCGGCCCCTGCGGTCCCTGCTCGGAGATCATCATTGACCAGGGAGAAGGGATTGGCTGCCGCCGACCTACCTGTGCTCCGGGCTGCGATTGTGATCGCTACTTAGAGCTCTGGAATCTGGTGTTTATGCAATACAATCGCCAGCAGGATGGTAACTTGGTCCCCCTCCCCAAACCCAGCATTGATACCGGCCTGGGTTTGGAGCGGGTTGCCGCTATCATTCAGGGGGTGAAAAGCAATTACGAAACCGATCTGCTTCGGGTGATAATCCAGAATACTGAGGAGATAACCCAGGTCCGATACGGGGAAGATGCCGAGAAGGATGTCTCCTTTCAGGTTATTGCTGACCACTGTCGGGGGATGGTGTTTCTGATCGGCGATGGGATAATGCCTGCCAACGAGGGCCGGGGTTATGTGCTCCGTCGAATAATGCGGCGGGCCGCCCGCCATGGGAAGAAACTAAATTTAGACGAGCCATTTTTATATCAACTTTCGGGCTCGGTAGTTGATCAGATGGATGAGGGCTATCCGGAGCTTAAGGAACGGCGCAGTTACATCGCCATGGTTATCCAGAAGGAAGAAGAGAGGTTTCTGGATACCCTGGACCGGGGACTTCAGATCCTCCAGGATGAAATGGAGCGGTTGAGAGGAGCAAAAGGAAAGACTATTCCCGGGGAGGCAGTCTTTAAGCTTTATGATACCTACGGCTTTCCCCTTGATTTAACCGAGGACATTGCGGCGGAAGATGGCTTTGCGATCGATACCCAGGGATTTCAACGGGAAATGGAACACCAGCGGGAGCGGGCCCGGATGAGCTGGAAGGGCACCGGAGTTGAGAATCTGAAGGAGATCTACTCCCGACTTTCCGAAGATGGTCTTACGGTCTCCTTCCTCGGATATGACCGATTGAAGAATAAATCCAAGGTGGAAAGGATCATCCGCAACGATGAATTTGTCGAGGTTGGGAAAAAGGGTGATGAGGTAGAGATCCTTACCCGGGAAACCTGCTTCTACGGAGAGGCCGGGGGGCAGATAGGAGATCAGGGGGTGATTCAGGGCAGAGCCGCTGAGCTACTGGTAACCGATACTATTCGTCCCTTGCCTTCCCTGATCCTGCACCGGGGCCGGGTAAGGAAGGGGAAGATTAGCGTGGGCGATGAAGTGACCCTGAAGGTAGACGAGAATTGGCGCCAATCCACTGCGCTTCATCACACCGGCACTCATATCCTCCAGTCGGCCTTACGTCGGGTTCTGGGAGATCATGTTAAGCAGTCCGGCTCCCTGGTTGCCCCGGACCGGCTCCGCTTCGACTTTACTCACTTCTCCCCGGTTGAGGAGAGAGAGCTGGAGAGGGTCGAAGAGCTGGTTAACCAGAGGATAAGGGAGAACGTCCCGGTAACGACAAAAATAACTTCTTACGATGAGGCAATAAAGGGGGGAGCCATTGCCCTTTTCGGAGAAAAATACGAAGATAAGGTCCGCCTTGTCAGGATCGGGAAACTTTCCCAGGAGCTCTGCGGGGGCACCCATGCCCGGCGCAGCGGCGACATCGGGGCATTTAAGATTGTAAGTGAGTCCGGCGTAGCCGCCGGGATCCGGAGGATCGAGGCGGTCGGTGGGGCCGAGGCCCTGCGCTTCATCAGAAAAGAGGAGGAGGAACTGGGGAATATCGGCGAAAGCGTGAAGGCCGAACCGGGAAATATTTATAGTAAGGTCAAAAAGCTCCTGGAAGAACAGCGTGGATTAGAAAAAGAGCTTGAGCGGGTGCAGGCAAAGCTCACCGATCAGAGCTCGCTGGAGCTGATGGATAAGGTTAAGGAGGTTAAGGGGATAAAGGTCCTGGCGGCGGCGGTCGGGGAAAGCGATCCCAAGAGGCTGCGGGAGATGACTGATGGGCTGAAGGACAAGCTAAAATCCGGGATCATTGTCCTGGGAGGCAAGCAAAAAGATAAGGTATCCTTGATAACTGTGGTAACCAAGGACTTAACCAAGAAATATAATGCCGGCAATATTATCAAGGAGATTGCCCAGGTGGTCGGTGGCAGCGGCGGGGGACGCCCGGACATGGCCCAGGCCGGAGGAACCAAGCCCGAAAAGCTCAACGAGGCCCTAGACAAAATCTATGAGTTGGTATAAACCTATATATGGTTAGAAAGGTGATAATTTGAGAACTCAAATTGAGGATATAAAGAGAAAGATTCTCCCAATCTTACAACGGTATGGAGTTAAAAGAGTAGGATTGTTCGGCTCATGTATTCGGGGGGAATTGAGAGAAGATAGTGATATAGACATATTGGTAGAGATCGAGAAGGATATTAGTTTACTTGACTTTGTGGGAATTAAATTGGAGATCGAGGAAGTATTAGGGAAGGAAATTGATCTGGTGGAATACAGCACAATTAAACCACTTCTTAAGGAAAAAATACTAAATGAACAAGTGGTAATCTTATGAGAAGAGATATCAGGGTTTATATCGAAGATATCTTAGAAAGCATCGAGAAAATAGAGGAATACACAAAGTCAATTACCGATGAAGATTATTATAAAAATACACAAATTCAGGATGCTGTCTTTAGGCGATTAGAAATTATTGGTGAAGCTGTTAAGAATCTTCCCCAGGAGTTTATAGATAAATACCCAGAAATACCATGGAAAAAGATTGCCGGTATGAGAAATATTCTCATTCATGAATACTTTGGAGTAAATTTAGAGCGGACTTGGAAGGTTGTTAAGGAAGATATTTTCGATTTGAGGAACAAAATACTAAAGGTAAAGAAAGACCTAGCGTGACTTTACTAAGCAAAAGTGCCAAATAGGGTGTAACATATTGTAATTTCAATGATAAATGTTTCTGTCAATTGTATACACTGAATGGGATATTGGTTTTTAGCTTTCTTTTAATCAAATCCAGGCCATGGGCAAGGGTATGGATATCTTCATCCATCTCTTCTATACGGTGAATTGCCTTGTAACGCCCTTTGGTTCTTTGGAGAGGGCTTTCGATGAAAGTGGCAAGTCGTATAGCAGAAAGCTTTTCCAAAAGGCCATGAGGGGATCCGTTAAAGTTGACCTCTTCTCGGGCCCGTTTGTAGAGCACCATGGATAGAAGAAAAGCGATAAAACAGATAAGAGCGTGGACTTTGATCTTCTGGTCTGTCCAGTGGTATTGGGGCCTTAGGGCCAGATGAAAAGGGTTTTTCAGGGTTTTAAAGGCATATTCTACCCGGGCCTGTCCCCAGTAAGCTGAAATAATCTGCTCAGTCGACCAGTCGTGGCGGTTGGTAATCAGTATCCGGCGCCCAAGCCAATTCTGCTTTAAGGTATTGAGTTGAGCTTTGTCAATCCCAAACTCCAGAACAAATGCATTTTCCGGAAGCTGGTTGAGCTTCCAACAGATGAGTTCATCAAGGTCATGGGAAGAGATCAGGGATATTATCTTTTTCTCCAAAGCTTCTTGCGTCCTTTTACGGCCCCTTTGGGTAGGAATCTTAATCTTTTCTCTCAGGTCATCTAGTTTGGTGAAGAGTTTTTCTATGTTTTGTTCAATGCCCCGTATCTGCCCCTGCCGGAGCTTCTCCGAGATATAGACGACAGTGGTGAGATCAAGCTCCCAGATGAGGGTTCGCGTGCAATAGCAGTCAATATCTCTGCTACCTATAGATACTCGGCTCATTGACTTGTTGGCCTTCTCTACTAATGCCTTGTGATGAGATGGAGATAGAGACCCTACAAAGTGGATGGTACTATCTACTCTCTTTAGGGTCTCCTTGGAGTTGTTTCCCTGGTCAAATACCAGGGTTATATCCTCCAGGGAGCCAGAGATGGCCTTGAAGCGATTAACCATTTCCTGAAAATATTTTTTGAAGACGGTTCGATCTTGAAGGTTTCCCTGATAAACCTTATGGAAAAGGGGAAGGTGATCCTGGCGAGTGATCAAAAGCAAAAGCCCCAGTTGCCTTAGATCCATTCGCTTTTGTTTGTTTTTCCCCCTTTGGGCAAGGCTACAATGCTCGTTGGTAGAGGCAATATAAGTGAAAAAGTTGCTCATATCACAAAGTAAGGTATCGAGGGTAATATTCTCTTTTTCTACTATTATGCGAACCAAGTCTTCTTCGATAAGGGGGATGGCTGAAGCCGATACTGCCTCCATCTGGTCCCAAAAATGCTGGCTATCAAGTTTAGAAAGGGACATTCTCAATAGATAGGCCAGGCTCGTATATCGGGCAAAACCCTGGTACCAATTTTCTTTGCTTGTAGGCTTGCAGGCTCTTCCGATGGCGGCCAGCAGCAAAGAACCTCCTACGGTGAAGCCATCTCGTAGTTGTGTACAATGCTCAGGCAAATGTCTGTTAATGGTTTCTACGACTTGAAGCTCTTCACTCATATGAAGCAGCATGGCTACCGCGCCATGACTATAACTTTTGACTTTCTGAGGTATACCTTCAGTCAACCTTTTGAGCAGGTCTTCGGCACGTCCCAAGTAGGCCAGTATAACCGGCCTGGGTTTACCGTTGACCCTTCGGGACTCAACAATGCTCCAGTAGGTCTTGCCTCTACATTTCCGTTTCTGCAGAGTAGCCATATCAGTGTATACATTAGCCCATATTTTCCTCCTTGTCAAGCACTTTTTTGTGATAAATATTCTTTAATATCAATTTTTATTAGGTTTTTAGAAAACTATAGGGGAAAGAATAAATCTGGATCTGTAGTGCCTAATTCAGTGTATACAAAAATAATTCAAACTTTTTATCTCTAACATGTTAATATTATTGATAAAATAGTTTGAACCCTGCATATTCGTAAGGTTTCCTTAATAAAGTCACGCTAGAGTAGGAGATTGCCCAGGTGGTCGGCGGCAGCGGCGGGGGCCGCCCGGACATGGCCCAGGCCGGCGGCACCAAGCCCGAAAAGCTCACCGAGGCCCTGAACAAAATCTACGAATTGGTATAACCTGAATAAAAAACTGGTGCTGTGGGATTGTTGAAAAACCCTTCTTTAAGGAAATTTTTTCAATAAAACTCCTCTCCCCACCGGGGAGAGGAAAGAGGTGAGGGGGAGAGAAGATACTTTTTCAACAGCCCCGATGTCACCATTTTCCAGAATATTAAAGCGCCTCGCTGTGCATATTTTACCCAGTGTTGACCCAATTTCTAC